>NZ_JAOAOI010000001.1:0-182721 GCF_025209835.1 Mycoplasma sp. HS2188
GATTTTTAAATACATCAATGTAAGAAATATAGTTTGAATTTCCTTTTATGAAGTCTTCTTTTCTTTTACTTTTTAAACCACCATATGTACTCCCCATATCACCTAACTTTTTTTGTTCTCAAGCGTTCGTTGTTTTTTGCGTAATTACAAAATTTTTGGCAGTTTTTTCAACAAATCTACTCACAAAATCAACAAATTAACAGGTTTTTGGCTTACACTGAAGAAGTGATACAACCAAATCAATTTTGTTAAATAGTAAAGAAATTTTATTTTGCTCCCTGATTGATGTTGTATTGTGTTTTAAATCTAAAATTAAATTTTTTGTTAAATTCGACTGAACTCCATTCAACGTTTCTTTTGTTCACTCGTTTTTAATAAATTTTCTGTAAAACTGAAAATAATAAAAGTCTATATTCCAGCCTGGCTTGAATTTTAATGCCATAATTGCTTGACTTATTGCCAAATTAGCCTTATTTATAGCTATTTTACCGACAGAAGCATACATCGCAATTAGTAAATGTTTATCATTTAATAATTTTGCGGATGAATTTTTTATAGCATCTAATGTTATTCTTTTCTTTATTTCAATTAAATATTTTCCATTATTATCCGTAATGTCGGAAATATTTAAAAATGGTATATCACCGTTATAATACTCTTTATTTTGTGTGTGAGGTGTACCACCACTTATTCCATACTCGATTACTTCATGTAACCTTTTTTGTTCTCAAGCGTTTGTTGTTTTTTGCGTAATTTCATAATTTTTTGCAGTTTTTTCAACAAATTTACTCACAAAATCAATTAATTGGTTGATTTTAGGCTTACACTGAAGAAGTGATATATATTGATTTTTAGTTTTTATTAGTTTGAAAACTTTACTCTGCTCATCATTATTAGGCAATAATATTTTGATAAATTGTATTTCTTGTATATAGTGTCTTTTATGTGAAATAGGTTCCATCATTTTTTTATTTAATATTTCTCTGATGAGATACAAATTATTATCTTTGTTTTTGTTTACTAAAATTTTTATAGCGCTTGATTTGAGAACAAAAGGGAAATTTATAAATTTATTAAGCAATGTAAAATCATCAAACAATATACACTCTCCTGCGTAGAAATTCAAAGAATTTGATCATCCTAAAACAGGTGTCTTATTCGCTGTTAAAATAGGTATTTTCCCATTTTCCGAAATATCAACATCTTTTACTATATATTTGTCCGGTCGTAAATAATCTATGATGTCAGCAACCCTTTTTTGTTCTCAAGCGTTCGTTGTTTTTTGCGTAATTACAAAATTTTTGGCAGTTTTTTCAACAAATCTACTCACAAAATCAACAAATTAACAGGTTTTTGGCTTACACTGAAGAAGTGATGAAGCCAATTTTAGTGAATTTAAAATTTTGTATATTTTTAGCATTTCTTCTCAGTTATCGGGACATCTTAAATCATTTTTGAGAAATGATTCATCAGAAACAATTAATGTGTTTTTAGCACCTTTGCTAGTAATTTTTTGCAAGAAATTATTGACCCTATCTTTCTTATTGAAATATCATCTTAAATACATTGAAATGTAGTCATTATTAGGTTTAAAAGTCATATAAAGCGTTGAAATTATGCCTTTTTTGAATTCATTTACTTCTATGATGCCGTAAGGGAATGATTTTAATGGAGATTTTGTATAGACTAATTCAAATACATCAAGTATTTTATACTTCAGCAAAGACTTTCTACTAGCAAACGATCTTCCTAACAATTCCATTTGGTTTGTCACTCCAAATTGTCTAGAAACAGACAAAACATCATTGTGAGTAAATAAATTTTGAATATTCCGTTTATCGCTCTTAATTACAAGTTCATCTAACCTTTTTTGTTCTCAAGCGTTCGTTGTTTTTTAAAAGATAAGCAATAAATTTGATTAAAAATTAAGCTGATAAAAATCAAAAAACAATAATATTCCAGTTTACAAACTAACTATAATAAGGAATATATTCCATTAATTTTAAAAACTATAAAAATATTAAATAGAGAAAAAAAATAAATATTTTAGAATTTGTATATTAAATATAAGGAGAAAATATGAAATTAGATAATCATAAAGAAAAATTAACAATAACATCTGGACCAGCAGTTTTTTCATTAGAAATGATGAAAAATGTAATCAATGCTGGTGCAACCGTAATTAGAGCAAACTTTAGCCACGGTAACATCGAAGAACAAAAGGCAAAATTTGATTTAGCAAGACAAGCCGCTAAGGAAATAGGTGTTAATGTATCATTACTATTAGACACCAAAGGTCCTGAGGTTAGAGTTGGTAAAATGAAAAATGGTGCAGTTGCTATTGCACAAGGTAAAGAATTAAAAATTCTTACAACTCCAGAGGCATACCAAAATTTAGAAGGCGATGACAATCAAGTTAGCGTTCCATACGACATGAGTGCTGACTTAAAAGTCGGAGATAAAGTTCTATTTGATGACGGAAAACTTACTTCAACCGTAACTAAAGTAGTTCCAGGTGAAGTAACAGTTGTGACTGCAAATGCGCATGTGTTAAAAACAAACAAAAGAATTAACTTACCTAATGTAGATTTCTCTCTACCATTTTTGAGCGAAAAAGACATTAATGATGTTAAGTTTGGTGCACAATATGGAGTTGATTATATTGCAGCTTCATTCGTTAATAGTGCTAAAAATGTTAATGACTTAAGACAATTATTAAACGATAATGGTGGTGAAAAAATCCAAATTATCTCTAAGATTGAGAGCCAAATCGGAATCAATAACATCGACGAAATAATCGAAGCGAGTGATGGGATAATGATTGCACGTGGAGATTTAGGTTTAGAAATTCCTTATTACGAAGTTCCTTATTGACAACAACAAATTATTGATAAATGTCGTTCAGTAGGTAAAGTGGTCATTGTCGCAACTCAAATGCTAGACTCTTTAGAAAATAATCCACAACCAACAAGAGCAGAGGTTAGTGACGTTTATTGAGCTACATCATATGGTGCCGACTCAACAATGCTTTCAAATGAAACCGCTGCTGGAAAATACCCAGTGCGTGCCGTTGAAGTTATGCGTACAATTAACCAAAGAGCAGAAAATGATTATTATGCTAGTTCCGCATACTCAAAATGAATCGACGAATTATTAAATAAACTTGATAAAGATAACGAACAAAATATTTTAATCTCAAAAATAGTTAAAGCAGTGCAAAATGGAGATTACAAATACACAGTTATAGTAACCAAAGATGAATCAATATTGAGCAAACTTTCTCAATTTAGATTAAACACTGTTTTTATCGGTGTAATTGCAGACGAAAAAGCACAAACAGCATTCGGAGCCACTTCAGGTGTAAAAATTCCATACGATGCTGCCGATTTATATAAACAAATTTCAAACGACGAATCTAAAATTACCGAAGTTGAGAAATTATTAGAATTTGATAAAGACGATAAATATGTTTTAGTTCTAGAAAATGAACTAAAGTACAAAAAATTTGCTAAATAATGAAATTCGGATATTTTTCTTCTTTATCATTAATTCCTATAATTACAACGCCTACTTTGGTCTCATGTAAAAAAATAGAAACGAATAAAAAAGAATCTGATAACAAAAATTCATCAGTTGTGGTAATGAATCATAAAATTAAATTGCAAGACAATTTACCTTATGAAATTACCGAAAATCAACTTGAAATCGATAAAGCAATAAAAATAGAAAATATCAACAAAATCAATGATGGCGATACTTTTCGCTTCCAAGTAAAACTTGCACACGGAATTACTTATTCATATACCAGTCGCTTTGCCGGTATAGATACTCCCGAAACACACAAATATCAAAACGGGACATTTGTTGATACCGACGGTATTCAATATGAATACGGTAAAAGAGCAGAGCAATTTACGACAAGTATTTTGCAAATGCCAAACATTGAAATATATATTGTGCCGCAAAAGACAAAAACAGGTGACGATCAGATCAGAGATATTTACGGACGAATTATCAGTATTAACTACATCAAAATCAATAATAAATGAATAAATTTGAATACTGAATTAGTGCGTTTAGGCTTTGCCCGAAAAGCATATATTTCTTTAAAACCAAGTAGTACATTTTTTACGACCAACCAAGCTTATTATTACGAATTAAGTTCTGCACAAGAATACGCAATGAATAATAAATTAGGCATATTTGCACAAGATGCAGACTTCGCAAAAATTTACCCGAAAGCAAAACATGAATAACGATAGCTTCACTCAATTAATTAAAAATGAAATTTTCAGTAAAAAGAAAAACAAAAATGAAATTATAGAGTTTTTGCGTGGTTTTATTTTTGCAAATGCAGTTATTGATAATAAGATAAAACTTAAAATAAGTAATCAGGACACACGTCAAAATATTATTAAAATGTTGCGTGTAGTTAAGATTAAAGCCGAATTAAACCAAACTGTTATTTATTTAGATGTCAATGATTTTGACTTAAGCTTTAACTTCCCTATTCCTAATTACTTTTTTGCTGGCGTTTTTGTTGGCGGTGGGACAATAAGTGGTTTAAAACGTTCATCTTATCACTTACAATTGAGTTCAAATTATGAAAAAATAATTGAAGGACTTCAAAAAAAATTGAACGAATATGATTTTGGTTTTCAAAAAATTAAACATAAAAGTAAATACCTAATTTATGTTAAAAAATACGAAAAAATTTCAGATTTTCTTAAAGCTATTGATGCTATTAAATCAATGTTTGCGTTTGAAGATTCACGCATTAAACGAGATTTTGATAACTCTATGAATCGGATAAATAATGTTGATGTTGCCAATATTAAAAAAATAGTGACTTCAAACCAAAAACACATTCAAAATATAAATTACTTAAAACAACACAATTTGGCACAATATTTCAATGAAAACCAGTTAAATTTATTCGAATTGCTCTTACAAAACCCCCAAGAGAGTTTAACTAATTTAGTGATTTTATTCACATCTAATTTTGATGTTAAAATTTCAAAAAGTGGAATTAATCATTGATTAAAAAAACTGGATAAAATTGTCAACGAACACCATCATTAAAATGGTGTTTTTTGTTTGCAATGATAAAAATTACAATAAGTGGTACAATAAATATATAAAACTTAAGATTTATATTAAATCGTAGAATGGGTTTATGAAAATTTTCAATTATTTTAAATATTTAACCAAAAACATATTAATCAATTTTGCAATAATAATAATTGTTGTCTTTTTACTTCATTTCACATTTGCTTCAATGCTAATAAACGACTATAATATTACACAAAGTTTCCAGTATATTGCAAATATTTTAATATTTAAATATGGCACAGTAAAAAGCCAATCCAATGTGGATGTTACTAAGCTTTATTCAACATATTTCGGCAACACAATTTATTTAGTTTCAACTAGTTTTATCATCAGCTTTGTGATTGGTTTTTATTTAGCTTACTTATTAGCCCGTAAAAATAAAGCAATATCGTTAAAATCAATTAATATTGCCATTTTCATTTTTAGTTCAGTACCAATTTTTATTCTTGGCCCGATCGCAATAATTTTCAATAAAACATTGAACTTACCGACTGTTTTTATTGATTTATATATAGGCAATTATTGAGAAACTTTTCTCTCAATAATTACACCTGTTGTTATTTTGTCTTTAGTTGTAATTCCGCTCGTGGTTGGATTTAACTATTCAAGTTTAAAAGAAATAATACAGAGCGAATATTATTCATGAGCAAAGGCTAACGGAGTATCAAATCACAAAATATTTTGGAATGTTGTCTTTAGAAATTGAATCTCTAGCGGCTTACAAAAAATTGTTTTTATATATATTTATCTAGTCACTTACTCAATGATTATTGAAAGATTTTTCTACATACCAGGTCAATCATTTATTTTTCAATATTTAAACAACCCAGACTATTTAAATTTGTTAATGTATTCAATTTTAATGAATATAACTTTAATTTTTTTGATTAAATCAATTACTGATTTAATTGTGTATATTTTAGACATCAAAAAAGTTTATACAATTGTAAGGATAGGAGGTTATAAATGAAAAAAATAAGCAGTTTTAGTTTTAAAAATATTAAACCTCCACGCAATGAAGTTTTAAATATTCAAAGTTCATTTAAGCGATTTTGAAAGAAATTTTTCAGCTCAAAAACCGCAATAATTTCTTTGATCGCTTTATGCTTAATTGTCTTATCGGCGATTATTTCGTTAATTTTTTATCAACAAAGTTATAATCAAGCGATTAATAATTCATACGCTTTAAACACTGAGTTGCCATCGAGCCTAACTGGTTTTAAACTATTAATTCTGCCCGAAAGTGAAGAATTAAATGTTTATCGTGAATTTGCTAAACAATACCCTAAATCAGTATTTATTGAGCGTATCTTTGATGATTCTGACGGATTGATAACATACCTTGTTAAATTTAATGCATATAATTTATTTAACGATAGATGTTTGCACCTATTAGGAACTAATTCGCAAGGTATTGATAACTATGCAAGACTGATATACTCGTTTGCAAATTTAATGTTAATTTCAACAATTTCAGTGTTGATATCAATATTTTTATCAATATTTATTGGCGGTTTTGTTGCTATTTACTTTAAAAAAGAAATTGCAAAAATCTATGACAAAATTTTTACCACATTCGCTCTAATTCCATATCTTTTGTTTGCTTTAATATTATTTTTAGTACTTAAAAACAATTTAATAAATTCGATAATAATTTTCAGTATTATTTCGACAATCGCACTTTCGCTTAACGCATACCAAAAAAGTGTTGAAATTTTACGCAATGAATTTATAAATGCCGAAAAAGCAATTGGCTTTACTCGTTGAAATTTATTTAGCAAAACTCTAATAAAACCTTTAATTTTCAATCAACTAACTCAGGCAATCGAACAAATTGTTTTAATTTTCATATCATACTCAGCCATATCAATTTTTGACATCAACAAAACAGTTTTAACGCTTGGAACAATTATTCTAGAAGCGCTAAATTTATCAGATATAAATCCCGCATACATTATAGTAACTTCACTGATGACAACTTTTTATGTATTCTCTTTAAAATTCATTGCTTTTGAGTTAAATAGTGCGTACATCAATCAAAGGAGTTATTATGAATAAAAAACTAATGTTATCACTAATAACTTGTTCAACCTTACCTGTTGTTGCGGTAGCGTGCTCAAAGACTCATATTGCTAAAAATATATATATTATCGAAAAAAACGAATCGAACCCTAATTACAATGGCTTTGAAAAAGTTAGCGGTGTTTACGGCAAAAGAAAAACTTTGCACGATTCATTAATTGGCAATTATTTACTGCGTTATAAATATATTGGTCAAGTAAATTTCGATTACTTAAATAACTACTTTTTTGCTAATGGTATTAGTGCTAGATTTTTAAAATTTGGTTTGATTAATAAAATTGAAATTACTGACAAAGACAACAATGTTTCAGTATTTGATAGCGACGATGATGACATTTTTAAAAATCCCAAAGATCATCTAAAACGTGATATAAACAGAGGTTATAAAAATTATATTTATACATTGCAATCACAAAATCCGCGCTCAATCAATTCAGCTAATTTTAAACAAAAACTTGGTAAGGCTAAAAATATTAAATTTTTCTTTAAAAATGAACAATATTGGTTTGATAATCTAGGCAAAAAAACAATTCAAAGCATTACCCCAAATGATTTACGCCAATCAATTATTAGTGCTAATTTAAATCAAGAACAGATTCATAATTTAAATTTGTTAGGTTTTGATAATGACTTAGACAATGAAAACAATTTTAATTCGAAATTTGCTCAATTCAATTTAACAAACATCACTAACAGCGATTTATTTTTAAACGAGATTATTGAAAATAAAATGTTTTCAGCCTATAAAGCAAATCATTATGCGGGTGCTTACTTTCTTCAATCAAACGATTTAAAACACACCAAGTATAAAAGTCTAAATAACGACCCTATTGAGTACGTAATTATCAAATACAATCCTGTTGGAAAAACAGATAATCAAACACACAGAATCCATATTTTAAATGAATATGAACAAGGTTTAGTATCAGCGCAGGACATTTCGATTTTTAACGATATTCAGCAAAACGAATTGATTAGAAAATTTAAAGCCAACGATCCTAATGTGAAATTAAACATCATTAGAACTAAAAATAATAGTGCTAATCAATATTTAACATTCAATTTAAATCCCAATCTAGAGGCAATGGATGATTTGTATAAGCTATTAATGTATGGCACGAGAGATAATAAAAAAATCGACTGGAGAAATTTTTATAGCGGTTTAGGTTTTGAGTTTCGAAATAACATTACTCAAATTATTGATAAATTTTCACTTAACTACACAGTCAATAAAACTCAATACTACGATAATTTCATTTCAGCAGAATCTCTAATTTCAAATGCCAAAAATACAAATTATGTACGCATCATAGACGCAATTGATCATCTGAATAAAAACATCTTGTTTTTGGGCGATAAAGTATATGAATATTACTCTGAAGAAAACAAAAATCACTATTATACAAAAGATAGTTATCTAGATATATACGAACAACTTAAAGCTCCTAAATTCGAGCAGATTAAAACTAATATTAAACAAATGCTTGATAAGTTTTATGCAACTTTAAACGCAGCACAAAAAAGCCGAAAAATTCAATTTATTATTCCCTTAGATTTAGAAAAAATAGAAACAAAATTATTGAGTGTATTGAAAAACCTATTCAATAGTATTGATGAGCGTTTAGAGATTAAAATTGTTGATTTAGACGATAATTTAGCCAAAGTATATTACTCAAATTTCAATGCAAATCAGGACAATACTATTGATTATTTAATTGATGTTGTTAAAACTCAAAATACTCTAAGAGCTCTTGACTATATTGACATCAATCGTTTTGTTTACCTAAATAAATTTAAACAATTTATGTTACAAAATTTAAACATAAATAATTTTGGTGATGATTTAGATAAATTAGCCCAAAATTCAGCCGATTTTGAAGCAAAAATTAAAAAAGCTATTTTCAATTTGCATTCACAATACAACTATTTTGATATTATTAAAATTATTAATGAGATTAAAATAGTTTACTCTGTGCCATACAATGTTGCTTTAAATGTTGATTTAGCAAATTTCAGATACGAATTAATTCAACATTGATTTATTAAACCGACACGTGATGATGAATTAATTTATTTCGAAGATATTAAAATAGGAGAGGATTAATGAAAAAACGCTTACTTTTACTTACCCCAGTAATTTCAATACAATTTGTTGCTGCTAGTTGCAGTAATAATTTTAGTATTGAGGTTAACAGTAAAATTGAGTATGGCGTATTTGACAATAATTTATTGAGTTCATATACAAAACAACAACTTGAAATCATTAATCAATATACACCGATTTTAACCTCAAAACAATTTAAAGTTAAATCAAGCGATATAAAATTCGAACAGGATGATATTGTTGTCAAAAACAACAATAAAAGCGAGAAAATAAGCAAATTTATTCCAAACTTTAAATATCTAGAACCGCTTAAACTACATTTTGTAACTAATGGTAATTTTAAATATATTCAAGGAGATCGAAGTGTTGATGATTTAACAAGTTATGATGTTTTATTTCAAAAATATGACTATGTCTTTGACAACGCACAAGCCAATTGACCTGATATATTCAGTATTGTTAAACAAATCGCATCATCAGAGTTGAATGATTCATTGAATATTCTAAATCCCAATTTTATTTCAACAAGATGAATGAGAGCTAAAGCTTGAATCAAAAACGATGAACAAATTAAATACTGAGAGGATTTAATTCTTTTGGAATTGAAGCGCTTTAGTTTTTCTAATTTAACACAGATAGCAAGAGTCAAAATTACACCCGTGAGTTTTATTGAGGGCATAAGAGATGATCAATTTGTCAATGCTCCTATAATTAAAATTGATTTTTTAGATCAAAATAATCAATCTTTATTGAGCAAACAAATACGCGATCAAGAATGAATAATTGGCCTAAAAAACAATCAATATTTATTGAAAAACACTGAACAAAACCGTAATACATACACATCATTGTTCAGAGATTATAATTCAAAAAGCAATTTCAATCATACACTCGATATTGATGATGACGAAATACTATTCAATGAGTATGTTAATGGTTATTTTGGTTCCGAAACATTATTAAAATATACAAACCCACTAGCTTTAACTGATAATCAATACGAGTATTATGTAAACCCTAGCTACAATTTCAATAAGGTTACAGCACGTTCATTTTTATGATTTCTAAATAACGATGAAAAATATTTTAAACTTGAAGTTCCATCTTGAAGACAACATATAGATGCCAAATACGAAATAGTTGATAAAAAAATAGATCATAAATATTTAAACGACACTAACTCATTAATTGAGTTAAAAATTAAAGTCACAACTCAAAAAGGCGAAGTTAAATATTTTAAATGATATTCAATCGACATCAACGCTCACTACCACACATTTGCTAAATACAAAATCAGTCCTGATTTGAACTTTAGAAATCCTTTAACTTACGGTTGAAAAGAAGGCCTGCCAAAAGAACAAAAAAATTCAGTCAATGAAATAATTGACCCAAATGTATTTTTTGAACAAATATTACTGAAATTAATGAGTATTCAAGTGTATCGCATTAGAAATAATTTAACAATTTTTGATAACGTTCCAATGTCCAAATTCGAAGCTCATCGTGTACAAGATCGCAAAGTGATTATTGAAACTTTAAAAAGTTTGTTAGGTTTAGATGTTTTTAAATATTTAATTGGTCAAAATAGCAGCGAAGAAACCTGAGTTGATGATATTAGCGTAGAGTTTGTTGGCTTAGACGATGAAGCAGGTTGTGTTTTGCTTAAAGTAGATTTATTAGATAAAAATAAAAAATCATTACTTAGTTCGCAAAATCAAGAAAAAATTATAAAATGATATGGGTTTAATGGTGTTGATAACACCAAGATTAACAATCAAATAAGTACTTATAATATTGAAGATTTATCTCTTGAATATTTATTAAAAAATAATAATGAAAAATTAGCAGACGTGAATAATATTATCAATTATTTTACGTGAAAGGAATAGTATGAAAAAATGATTAAAATCACTCATACCTGTTCTCTCTTTTACTCCGGTAATTTTAAGCGCCTCGTGTTTATTGGATGGTAGTTACGACAAAGTTCAAGGCCAAATAGATTTTGAACAACTTAACGAACAAAATTTTAAAAACATTAAAGAAGACAGTATACGTATTGAGTGGAAAAACAATAATAGTGAACAATTCATTAACAATATTGTTTTGCCTGAACTAAACGCAATCAAAACGCGAGAACAAGCAGTTAAATTTATAGAAAAATACTTCTTAATTAAGCTAATCGCCAAAAGACCACATCAAGGATGAGACGGCAACGGAAGTTATTCACATATACACGAAGAAGTGATTGGCAATGTGTTTAAAGATCACGAGAAAGTGTTGAAATTTGAAATGTTTGTTGTAAGCAATAATTCTCGCTTTTTAACTTACAATAGCGAGAAAAAACTTATTGAGTTCAAAGCTAAATTTGCATCGCAAAATGCCGAAAAAAACGACAATAAACGTCCATTGTATTATTTTGAATACAATTTTCAAATCAGCACAAAAGGAGCTAGATAATGGATAACTATTTATATAAAGTTTATAACTATTTATCAAATACTGCTCTTTCTGAAACTGGGACTAAGTTTATTTTTGGTTTAATTGTTTCAATATTGCTGCTTTCAATTCCGATTTTGGTAGCTCTATTTGTGCCTTTATTTATAAAGAAACCAAAAAAAGAATTTTCTATTTATTTGTACTCATTTATTACTGGAATGTTTATTATTTTGGGTTCTTTTGGCTATCTACGTGAAGCAATCGAAATAACTAGCCGCGGAAGTGGTTTAAAAGGCAATAATATACCCACAAGCAATATTTATCTATACAACATTTTAATTATTGTCGGTGGATCGCTGCTGGGAATTATTAGTGCTTTTACAATCAAATACATTGTTTATGCCACAATCAAAAGAAAATATAACTTAAAAAATTCAATATTTGTACACACACACGAAGCAGGACATCATCACGGGGAACTAGAACACCAACATACACACGGTGATCACATCTGAAACAACAACGATTTAGCCGAAGTAGAAACTAAGCAATATAAGAAAAAAAACAAATGGACTGCGCTAATTTTATTGTTAGGACACAGAATTCCTGAAGGTTTATTGATTGGAATTAGTTTATTTAACCTAATTCACAATCAAAATGTGAGTGCTGTTTCAATTGCTTTCTTTATTTCATTCGTGATGCACACAATACCTGAAGAAATTGTTTTTTACTACCGTCAAAGGGAAATGGGTATTAAGCCAATTTATGCCGTGTTAAATTCAATTGCAGGTTTGTCCCTAATTATTCCGTTTATATTCATTGGTGTTTTCGGGGCTGAATTTTTAGAAAAAATTCCAGCACTTAAGGCATTCATTATGGCCACAGTTGGTTCAGTAATGGTCTTTACAGCAATGGTTGAATTCTTGCCTGAGTTTTATCACAATAACTTAGAAAAGAAAAAATGATTTATCACACTATTGATGTTCTTTTTAGGAATAATTTTTACAATATTTGTTTTATCATTCCACACACACGGTTAATTCAAACTAGACACCTTAAGTGTCTTTTTTTATATCTCGTTCAATATTAACACTAATTTAATATAAATCAGTATAATTATTTATACATAAAGCAATAATAGGGGGAGAATATGGCAAAATCAAAGACTTTTTTTCAAAGTGAAAAAGAATTTCAAGAAGAATTAGTTAATAAACTTATAAACGAAGGAAAATGAAAAAATTTAAATGACTATGGTCTCGCAGATAAATTTAACAACATTGACGAAGAAGTTATCTGACAAAATTGACGTAAAATTTTAAATATTTTTAATGTTAAATGACTTGGCGATTACCCTTTAACAGACGAAGAGTTCAAAGAAGTTAAAAAACAAGTTTTTTTAGCAACAGCAAAAGTTTCAAAAGCCAACGAGGCTTTAAAAACCGGCTTAATTGCAATAAAACGTCTTGAAAAAAGAAGTAAATATTACGATGAAGTAATATATTTACGCTTCTTCCCAACAGGAGAAGTAAATCCGGCCGAAAATATATATCAAGTTGCAACCGAAGTTACAATACAGCGTGGTTCAGGTTTTAAATCAAAAAAACGCCTTGACCTAGTACTTTTAATTAACGGAATCCCGCTTTATCATATTGAATTAAAACAATATGCCGATAAATTCCAAGATGCTGTTATTCAGATAAAAAATTATCATACCGATAAAATATATGAAGGACTTTTCGGGTTTGTACAAGTGTTAGTTGCTATGGTACCTAATAAAATGTGATATTGACCAAACGCAACTAACTCAACCGAATTTGAGACAAATATCAAAAACGCCATGCATTGAGCAGATTTTGATAACAAAATAGTTAACGACTGAGAGACAATTGCTAGTCAATTTTTAAGCATACCAGCTTCACATAAACTGGTTCAAAATTACTCAATCGGAAATAATGAGGATGATGAGTTAATTTTGCTTCGTAGCTATCAATTTCATGCAGTTGAAAGAATATTATCAAAATTCAGCCGTTCAGGTGAAGGAATCTGAGACGATGTTAAAACTACTGACAGGTCAATAAAAGCAGGGTATGTATGACATACAACAGGTTCAGGTAAGACATTAACAAGTTTTATGACATCTAGATTATTATTAGACCATAAGCATGCCGATCGAGTAATTTTTGTTGTTGATAGAATTTCATTGAATAATCAAACCAAAAATGAATTTAATCGTTTCGAAAATAGAGGAAGTAACGAAGGGAGTTTAGTAAGCGTTCCCAAAAATTCCGCAGACTTATATAAACTACTCAAAAATGACGATAATAAAATTGTTATTACTACAATCAACAAATTAGACAAAATGATTTCCGAAAATAAAGTAAAAACCAATTTTGCAAAATTAAAAGATAAAAGATATGTCTTCATTTTTGATGAGGCACACCGTTCAACATCTGGTTCACAATTAGCGTCAATTACTGAATTTTTTTCTTCATCAGCAATTATAGGTTTTACAGGTACCCCGATATTCGAAAAAAACTCAAAAAACAATTTAACCACGGAAGATATTTTTGGCAAAGATAGAATACACCAATACACTATTTTAGATGGTATTAGGGACAGAAAAGTGCTTAAATTCAATATTGATTATGTAACAATGCCTGAAGTCATTACATTTTACACTTGAATAAAGCAAAATAATAGACTACTTAATTTGCAAAATGAAGATGAGCTGAATCAAAATATTAAGGAATTTGTAAAGAATTACGAAGAAATACGTGAAGGTTTTAACAATTCAACTGATAGCTTGTTTTCTAAAGAATGGCATGATATTGAAGCTATCATGAATATACAATCTAATGATCCAAATTTAATGCTTATCGAAGATAAAATCTTAGATGCGAAATATTATGATAATGTATTTTATAAAAATAGTGTTGCCAAATTTATTCTAAATGATTGATTTAACCGCAGTTCATCGTGCAACTTTAGTGCGTTATTTGCAACTTCAAGTATTGCGGATGCTATTCAATATTACAATATATTCCAAGAGTTAAATCGCACCAGTGATAAAAAATACAAAATCACTACTATTTTTGATGATAGTTTGGATGTTGTTGATGATTTTGAGAAAAATAGTTTCAAAATTGATGCTATTCAAAAAATTGTTAAAAATTATAACGAAGATTTTAAAACAAATTTTAGTCCTGAAACATATAAAGACGGGTTCAAAAATGATGTCTTACAAAGATTAGCACGCAAAGGGATATACAATAATTTAAGATCAAAACGTGGTGTAAATAAAGAGTTAGATGATAAAAAACTAGATATTGTTATTGTTGTATCTCAATTGTTGACTGGTTATGACTCAAAATACATAAACACGGTTTATTTTGACAAGATTGTAAAAATGGAAGGTTTGGTACAAGCCTTCTCGAGAACAAATCGTGTTTTAGACGATGTAAGTTATAAAATTAAAGACTTTGGAAATATTGTTTGTTTTAGAGCTCCGCACAGAATGAAACATAACGTCAAGGAAGCATTCGCCGAGTACGCACACGCAAACGACTGAAGACAATTCCAAACCATTACTGACTCAGAGTTAGTTTTAAGTCAAATAAACACATACAAAAAAATTAAAGCAACTCTTCAAAAAATTTCACGAACAGATGAAAATAACAATATTGAAATATTAATCAGTGATGAAGATGCTGAAAATTTTGAACTATTAAGCGAATTTAGTAATCTAGTTACAAATGTGACGCAGTTAATTTCAAACAAAAATAGCATTAGTATAAGAAATTCTTTATCGAAATTGAAGGACAAAGAAGAATACGAAGAATATCAAAGTTATATGGAGGAGATAAATGATTTAATCCCTAGATTAAAGAGTGCAATCCGAAGTGTTAACATAAATGATATCATTGATAATAACAACAATAAGAAAAATAAACCATTAATGGTAGTTATCGACCTTGACAAAGTTGATTTCATAACTAAAAGTGAAACCATTAACGAGATGTGATTGAAACAGTTAGAGCAACAAATTGCAGATGACGTTGATTTATCATTAATTATCCAGCATTTGAGCGAACATTTCACAAAAGAACAAATTGACGTGTTTATTGCTAATTGAGAAGACATTAGACGTGGTAAGAATTTTATTGATGTACTTAAAAATCACGAAGTCGAACGAGTGAAAGAATACACAAAAAACTTTGGTTTAGATTTTGAAAAAGTATGGAATCTATACACTAGAACTCAAGTTATTGATGAAAATAATGGTTGAGAAGACTTGACAAAAGATTATGTAGCTAGCGCAGAAACTAGAGCTTATTGTAATACTATCGTTAGAAATTATCGCGGGGCAATAAATACACTTAAAGTCAAATTATTAGCACGTGAAGAGTTAGAAAAATTACGTAATTCTAAAAATAACGACTTTTAGTCGCTATTTGTGGGTATTATAAATAATTAAAATAGATTAGATATCGACCGCATAACCAAGTCGATATCTTTATTTTCTAATTCGTTAATAATATGTAAATATATTCTTTCTGTAGTGTTCATGCTTGCGTGGCCTAGGCGTTTAGCGACTGAAGCTATTGACACGCCGGCATAGAGCAATATTGAAGCGTGTGTGTGTCTGAGACCGTGAATTGAAATTACAGGTACATTAGCTTTTTGACAACGTCTTTGTAAAATGTCGTTGATAGTTGAATTAAATATTTTTTTATCGTTAACAAAAATTGGCTTATCTTCTGGCAAATTTCTAATTAGCATTGCAAATTGTGAAGTCGTTAATCAGTCTAATTGTACCTTACGAATTGATGATTTATTTTTTGTGGGAGCAAAGCCGTCATTATCTTTGTAATTTCACGTTTTGGTGATATTTAATAATTGTTTGTTGAAATCAAAATCGTTGGGAGTTAGGGCTAAAGCTTCTGAAAATCTTAAACCTGTTTTTGCAATCAGTAAAATCAATCAATCAAAATTGATTTTTTCTTTAAGATTTAAAGATTTAATCAATAATTGCAATTCAAATTGACTTAAAAATTTTGGTTTTTTATTTTTTGACGGCATTCTCCCTTTTATCACTACTTTACGGGTAGGATCAACCCGCAATAGACCATCATCAAAGGCGTCTAAAAGACAACTTTTAAGATGATGGTGAAAATCCATTGTCGTTTGGCGCTCGTGATGTTCGGCGTACTCATTTAGTATTTTTTGGTATGAAATTCTATCTAATTCACTTAATTTTAATTGGGGACATATTTTAATTAGCCAGTCAAGTGTTGTTAAATATTTGTTAAAACTTATCTTTCTAATTGAACCTTTTTTATATATATCAATTCAATTTTGAAAGTATCTGTAAAATGTTATATCATTTTTTTTCATAATTTCCTTCCTCTACCCACGTAAAATATCATACATTATGCATTTAAATGGTTTAAGTTTACATTGCAAAGTGGCAATATAAAAATGAGCCCGTGTGAGCTCATTTAGATTTTAAATAATTATTAAATGCGTATTAGTTCTAACGAACTGATTTGTCATATGCGATACCTGATGCGGCAGGCGCATGTGATTTTTTTCCAGTGATCATAACAATCAATAACGATAGCATGTATGGAATAACTTGTAATAATGATTGATATGGTTTTAATTCTGGCACGAACGCACCTGAAGAAGATGAAATCGCATACAAGAATGAGAATAAGAATGAAGCACCACAAACGATGAAAATGTTTCATTGACCCATAATCATAATTGCTAGGGCTAAATATCCATATCCTCTAACGTCACCGTTAAATGAAGCACCTAAAGTTTGTGAGAATATTGAACCCGCAACTCCGGCGATAGCTCCTGAAATGGCAATTCCTTGTCATTTGTATTTATTAACGTTAATACCTGCAACGTCAGCGGCTTGAGGGTTTTCCCCAATACTTCTAAATCTCAATCCTCATTTAGTTTTATATAGAGCGAATGCTGAAACAGCAATAATCGCAATAGTGATAACCATTTTTCATGAAATTATCTCAACTCTTTGAGAATCAAGAACTTCGATAACATATCTTAGTTCTTGAATATTGTTAGCTGGTTTTTTATTACCATTACCAAAAATGTCTAACAAAATAATTGCAATACCGAATGCTAGTAGGTTAATAGCAAAACCTGAAATAGTGTGTTCACTTTTTAGTTTGATAGTTGCAAAACCATGCAACATCGCAAAGGCAGCGGCCACGCCCATTGCCATTATTGTAGCCGGTATTTGTCAAAGACCATTACGGCCAATAACACTAGTTTCACCAAATATTTTGTTAATGATATCACTAAATACTAAGTAAGAAACTGCACCGATAACCATCATCCCGTTAATACCGATATTTACGATACCAACTTTTTCACTAAATAATCCACTAATTCCACCAAGTGTGAATATACAGAAGAAAAGAATTAGTCAACCATAAGTATCAACTACTAATTTTAATGACATTATTTTCCTCCTTTATTAGTTCTATAATCTTTTAACATTGCGAATCTTTGTTCGATAATGTTATTGTAAATTGCTTGGAATTTAGCTTTAATAGATTTTTCTGATGCAATTTTTTCTTGTTTTAGATTGAATTTTCTTGTTGAACCTAGTCTACTCATTTCAAGATTCATTTTTTGTTTTTGGTTGTTAATGTATTCGAAGTTTTCGATAGTTTCTTTCTCTGAATTTTTGTAGTTCATTGCAGAAGAAAGATATTTATCAGTCATTTTTTCAATTTCAACTTTAATTTGTTTAACACGTTTTTTGTTTGAAATTTCACCTTTAGCAAGTTCAACTGCCGGAACAGATAATGAATTAATTGATTCTTTAACCGAACCAAAGCTTGCTGCTTCTTGTTTTTGGAAAGCAACTAAATCCTTGATTTCTTTTTTGTATTGTGAAATCAATTCGTGATTTTTAGCAAGTTTTGCGTTGTGCAATAAAACTTGTAAATCGTAAACTTTGTTTGCATTGATAATACCAATTTTTGCGCGTTCAGTCAAGATATTGTTTAATAACAGATTTTTCTGATATTTTTCTTCTAATTTTTGCAACTTAGCTAACATTTTTTCATAATTTTGATCGTCAACATTATATTCAATTCTGTGCAATGCTAAATTGTATCTATTAGTTAGAGATATACGTTTTCTTTCTAGCATATTCAATTTGTAATTTGCTAGGTAACGTGGATCTTTTATCAAAGCAATTCCGCGCGAAATTGAACGTAAAGGTTTGAAATTACTAAACATCACAGAAGTTGCTGCAAGATATAGAATCATTGATGTAATAACTTGAAGGTCTTCCGGTTTTAAATATAATGGGTCAAGTTGAATAGTGTATTGCGATGAATACAATGCTGTATAGAATAATGATGAAAATACAATACCAATTGGTGAGTTAAGTGCTAATAAACTAATTGCAATCGATTCAAAACCAATAACTAGTGGTTCAGTGATACGGTTGAAAGCAACACTTGGAGCAATAACATATTGATAAAATCCTGCAATACTTGCAATCATTGCTGAAAAAGCAAGAATTAGCATTGTTAGCATTTTATCGTTAACACCCATGTATTTACCGTTAGTTTTAGCAACCCCTTGCATTCTAATTTTGTATCCTAAACTTGTGAAGTTGAAGATAAAGGCAATTGCGATTACTAATGCAATCAAACTTATAATCCCGCCAATCACAAAAGCATTTTTAACGGCTGATGAAATAACGGCAAAACCTGGTTTAACCCCTGTGTTAGTGTCATCGAAATAAGCATTAATTTGTTCAGGTTTTAATTCAGGTCAAATAATTGAAGCTGATTTTTGTTGGAATAAAATCATTGAAATTCCAACTATTATTCAGTTAACCATAATTGTTGAAATAACTTCATGCACATTTAGATGTGCTTTAAGTGCTCCTGAAATTAAACCAACAATAAAAGCAAATAACATTGAGAAAATTAGTGCTACAAATAAAACTCATAATGGTATTTCTTTGCTTGAGTTGTAAGCCATTTTGATGAAAATACCAAACGAAGTAGCTCCCGAGATCATCATTTGTCCAGGAATACCAATATTGAATAATCCTGCTTTAAAACTTAAAGCACAGGCCAATGATGAAAACCCAAAGACTAAAAAGAAGTTAACAATGTATTCTTTATTATTTGAGTTCAAACTATCAATTACAGCATTTACAATTTGAAATGGGTTAATTACATAACCATCAAAAATTGCTTTTTTAAGAAATATATAAACGAATGAAAGAACTATCCCGAAGAAAAGCGCTCAAAGAGATGATGCAACTTTACGACCGGTTGACTTAGTCTTATCCATTTTTATAAAATTACTCATCTTTTGACTGAATGTTCGCAAAGAATCACTCAAATTGTGTTTTGTCTTCATTTGTTTCCTCCTTTCTGTTTAATTTGAAATTATCATAAATTTCTTTAAATGATTTTTTAGCATGTGAAATTTCTGCTTTTTTATTCAATGCTACTTGTAAACGTTCACGACGAGCTTTTTTATAGTTCTCGCTTAATTCAGCAATAGCTTCTTTACCTGCGTCTTTTGAACGTTTAGCAATAAATAAACTTGATTTAATTGATGTCTCTTTCAACAATGCTTCTTCTAGCAATTTACTATATTTTTTCTCAATTATATTGATATAACTTTCTTTTGAATCTTCTATATCCATTGGGTTATATCATGTTTGGTTATCTTCAGAAGATGAGGATGACATGAATTTACCTATTTGTTCACGAGTTGTTGTTCTTGCGTCTTTAATTGACAAAATTCTACCTTCGTTAATTACTGCGATAGTATCAGCTAACGCTAAAACTTCATCAAGCTCGTAAGAAATTAGTAAAATCGCTTTTCCTTTTTTCTTTTCTTCTAAAATTTGACTATGAATGTTTGTAATAGCACCAATATCCATACCACGTGTAGGTTGGACAATTATGATGAAATCGTGTTCAAACATCATTTCACGACCAACAATAAATTTTTGTTGGTTTCCACCAGATAGTGAACGCGCAATACTTTTAGCACCTTGTGAACTACGAACGTCAAATTTTTCAATAATTTCCTCAGTGAAATTACGAATTTGTTTGTTCTTGAACACACCACCGGTTTGGAAATGTGGGTCTCATAATCTTCTAATTACTGAGTTTTCTTCAATAGTGAAGTCAAGGATTACACCATGATGGTGTCTATCCGCTGGAATGTACGCCACGTGGTTTTTACTACGATTTCATGCGCTCATTTTGGTTATATCTTTAACTTGATATTCATTAGTTTTCTTATCAAGTACTTTTAGATGTACAGAACCTTTAGTTGGTTGCTCCAATCCACCAACTACATATTCTAATTCCTCTTGACCATTTCCTGAAACCCCTGCAATTGCAAAAATTTCACCAGCATGAATATCAAAAGAAATATTTTTTAAATTTTTGTGTAACTTGTGTGTAGTTACATTTTTCATTGAAAATACAACATCTTTTTTCTCTGCTACAGAATCGTTTTTGATTTCAACAACTTCATTACCAACCATAGCTTTGATTATTTGGTCTAATGTTGTATCTTTCATCACAAAATTACCCGCTACTTTTCCAAGTCTCAATACCGTTGCGGTATCAGCGACTTGTTCAATCTCTTTAAGTTTGTGTGAAATGAATATTATTGTCTTGCCTGCTTTTTTGAATATTTGGAATGATTCTAATAACCCTTGAATTTCTTCATCGGTTAATACGGCAGTTGGTTCGTCAAAAACCAAAATATCGTTTCCCCGGTAAAGCATTTTCATAATCTCAACTTTTTGTTGAGTTGAGACTGTGGCATCACCTGATTTTTGGAATAAATCGAAGTGTAGGTTATAAGTATTTTGAAGAGCTTTTATTTTTTTGATAGCAACGTTTCTATTCAAAACGCCTGCTGCGGATGTTCACTCTTCTCCAAGGATTATGTTATCAAGATTAGTATATACGTCTACTAATTTAAAGTGTTGGTGCACCATACCGATACCTAATGCATTGGCATCGTTTGGTCCAGAAAAAAGCACCTTGTTGCCGTTGATTAGGATCTCTCCACTTGTTTGTTCATATAAACCAAACAAAATTGACATCAAGGTACTTTTACCAGCCCCGTTTTCACCGATTAATGCGTGAATTGTTCCTTTGCGTACTGCAAATGAAACATCGTCATTAGCGATTATTCCGGGAAATTTTTTAGTAACGTTTCTAAATTCAACTGCGTTCACTATTATGCTTTATATAGTGCTTTGGCAAGAGCATTCATACGTTCTTGAAGATTTGTGATTTCTGGGCCTTCTTTTGTAACTTTTGATGAGTATAGTCAAGCTTTATCTTCGTCATTTAGAGATTTAGCAACTTTTTTACCTTCATCTAGAGCTTCTTGTGCTTGTTTACCTCTTTCACCTTGGATGTATGTTTTCGAAACATCTACTCAGTTTTCATTAAATCCACCGTAGATTATACCGTCGGTTACATTAATTTCAAATCCACCTAATTGATCTTTAGTTTTTTTGTTCAATGCAATAGAACCAACTAAGTCGTATGTTGATTGTCCTAAATTTTTAAGAATTGAAGTAAAGAATGCTGATTTACCAGATGGAGCAGCTAAAGCTTGGTCGGTGTCAACCCCAATAATGTATTTTCCTTTAAATGAATCTCTTTTCATCACTAAATATGTCGCTTGTCCAGCAACAGGTAAAATTAATTTAGGGTTTGTAGCTAGGACATTGTTAATAGCGGTATCCATTATTGGCGAGTTTGTATCAAAACCTGTATTTAAGTCAACAGTGTTTTGTGTTGAGTGAACTTTTTTGTTTTCGTCTGTTTGTTTATTGTTTCAGTAAAGTACACCTTTCATGAAACCTTCGTTAAAGTCAGTAACACCTTCGAAGACACCACCTCCAAATTGTGCAAATGTTCTATCGGCTGCATTAGCTTCTTCTGATAGGAATTTAGCAGCAGCATATCCAGCAGCAAAAGCAGATTCTCTAGTTTTGAATTCTTGGAATACACCGTGTCCACCTAAAGCAGTTACATAGTCAGCACCAAGAATAGTTACACCTAAATTTGCCATTCTTTCAGCATTATTACCTTCTTTGATAAATGAATCAATTTGGTCTGAGTGTAAGAAACCTGGCATAATTCAAATTTTGTATCCACTGTTTAGTGCTTGTGTATAAGCGTTCTTATAGTTTCCACCAGTAACTTCTAGAACATTGTAGTTTTTTCTACTAATTTTGTTCTGTGTAGTAAAGTTTAATAACCCTTCTCATGCTGATTGGTTAAATGATTTGTCATTGATATCTCCACCGTCATTGATCATAACGATTTTTGGAAGATTTGCTTTTTCACTTTCAGTTGCAACTAAATTATCGCTTTTAATTACGTTAACAACTGAGACTTTTGGTGATTTAGGGTGATCATATACACCTTTATTGCTTTGGCAAGCCGCAGCGATCATAGGTACTGAAGCTAGAGCAGAAAATACTCCCGCACCCATTAAAAATAATTTATTCTTTTTCATGTTTATTTAAAAACCTCCTAATAATACGCAATACACAAATATTACGAGATATAGCACGAGAACTATACCTAATTTAATTATAATAAATTTATAGTTTTTATGACTTTGATAACTCAATATGTTATGGAATAGTTTCCGTATAAAAAAAATACAAAAAAAGCGTGTTTTTACTGAAAAAACACTTTAAATAATTGATAAACCAGTTTTTTTAAAAAAATTGAATTTTAACAAAAAACAAATTTACAAAATTTTTTGCTTTTTTGTGTTATTAATTATTTACCGTCTTTTGAAATTTTGATTAAGTCAGAAAATACTTTAGGTTCATTGATTGCTAATTCAGATAGCATTTTTCTATTAATTGAAACGTTAGCTTTTTTAAGACCATTAATGAATAATGAGTATGATAATCCTTCTGCTCTAGTAGCAGCGTTGATACGTGCTATTCATAGTTTTCTGAAATTACGTTTAACTTGTTTACGGTCTCTGAATGCGTATGTTCATGATTTAACAACTGCTTGTTTAGCAACTTTGTAACCTATTGATTTGTGTCCAAAATATCCTTTAGCTAGTTTTAGTCATTTTTTTCTTCTAGCTCTTGTAACTGTTCCGCCTTTAACTCTCATAGTTTTCCTCTTTTCTTAATTAAATATAGTTATTAAAATAAGCCTTTGAATCTTTTGATGTCAGATGCGTGCATTTGAACAGATTTACGTGCTTGACGTTTTTGTTTTGTTGATTTATTTTGGGCTAAGTGTGAACGGTAAGCTTGTTCTCTTAAAACTTTTCCTGTACCTGTAATTTTGATACGTTTTTTAAGAGCACTTTTTGTCTTCATTTTAGGCATATTTACTCCTTGTGACTATTCTTCGTCATCTGATGATGATTCAGAATCGTCTTCTTGTTGTGTAGCAATTTTATCTACTATATTATTTTCTTTTTTGTATTTAGCAACTTTTGTTTTATTTGGTTGCAAATACATGTCAAGAAATCTATTATTCACAAGTGCAGCTTCTTTAGCGATATCAGCAATATCTTCTAATAAAGCAAGGAAACGATTAATTGTGTCGTAACCAAGTTCTGGACGCGCCATTTCACGGCCACGATATTTAAGACTAACTTTTAGCCTGTCACCATCAAGTAAAAATTCTCTTGCTTTACGTGCTTTAACTTGTAAATCATGATCACCGATCATTACAGTCAATCTAATTTGACGATTTTGAATAATAGTTTGTTTCTCTTTAGCAGCTTTTTGTTTTTTCTTACGGTCGTATTTAAATTTGCCATAATCTAAGATTCGAGCAATTGGTTTTGGTTCAACACTAATTAGCACTAAGTCCATACTGTACTCACGTGCTATTTGAATTGCTTCTTTGGTTGGTTTAACACCAATTTTTTCGCCTGCTGGGCCAATTAAAAAGACTTTTGCAAATGGAATATTTGAATTAATCATATGTTCCGCTGCTGGTTTTTTATTTCTAGTATTTGTTGGTTGTATAATAACTCCTTTATAATAGATAAATTTAAATTAATAAGTGTTTCCACTTCTCAACTACATATAAAATAAATTTTAATTGTAGCTAGAACCCAAGACTATATGGTCATCAGGTGAGATTAAATCTACTTTCTGCAATTAAATATTGCCTATTAATTTTATCATATAGTCTAGAAAACAAAATTATTTTATAACCTAAAAACTTTGATTTACTTTTGGCGTATTTTTAGATAACAAATGTAACTAAAATTCTATTATTTTGTGAAACTATTTCATAAGAAAATTCGTCTTTATGCTCATCTAAATATTTAATGATTAAATTTCATAAATTTTGATTTTCCTCGTCAATAAAAACTAACTCGGCATTATTTAAACCTAATTCTCATATTTCATCAAGCTCTCTTTCCATAGCGTTAATTGTTTTTTTATAATCATTTTGACTTGTTAGAATTATTTGTTTCATTTTTCACTCCTTTATTTTCATTTTTTACATAGTATTCAGGCGTAGATTCTTTTAATCCTTGAAGCTGTGTATCGTTTGGAAACACACGCTTGAATAAAATCATCATAATTTGTGTGATGAATATTTTTTAAAAAAAGATTTTCGATACCTTCGCTAACTAATTTAATTCGTTTTATTTTTTCTAGTGGTGTTGATAGTAAAATTTTTTTAAATTTAAAATAGGTTTTTTCAATAAAGCGACCTTTTTTAATTCGCATTGGTGTGTATTTTGAAATGTCTTCATTATTTTTAATTTTTTTTCGCAATAGAGAAGCAGATGCGTAATTTTCATAAGTTTGCTCCGAATGAAATTCAATATTGCGTTTGATTGAATAAATTTGAATATCGAGATTGTTATTAACTATCGTTTTGACATATTCAAAACCTAAAATATCATTAGGTAAATCATAGCTAGAGCCACTCAATTCACTTAGTGCTAAAGAAAAAGCTTTAGGATATGCCATTTTCTCTTTTTTGATATATTTACGAATAGTTTTATTGAAATCATCGCTGTTTTTATTTAAAAACTGAGCTAAATATAACATTTGCTTGACATCGTCACTTTCAGAACCAAAAACAATTTTATTCACACCTGCTTGATGCAATTTCATTACTGCGTGATAAGCAAATATGTGGGCTGCTTGAACAGTTTCGTCAAAACTTAATTTAATCACTTTATTGACTCCATATTTTTTAGCGATTCGTTTTCGGCTAAAAAAACTAGCAATAGTAAATTCACCACGCTGCGAAAATTTATCGCTCATCACGACAATAATTTTTTCACCAGGAAAATTTTGCTTAACTCAATTAATTTGACGTATATGACCATTATGGAATGGGTTATATTCAGCTACTATTCCTACCATCAATCTCCTAAAATTAATTATTTGTTTATTATATTCTAAAAATCAATTATAATTATTAAGAAATTTGCCCAAGTGGTGGAATGGTAGACACCGTAGACTCAAAATCTACTGGAGAAATCCGTGCAGGTTCAAGTCCTGTCTTGGGTACCATATGTATTTGCTCCACAACGCCTTATGGCGTTTTTTTATTTTCTTTAATGAAAACCGACACAACAAAAGTTGCGCCGGTTTTTTTGATTACTTGCTATATATGCAATATTTATAAACTAGAATAGCAAAAGGCACTATACAGCGCTATTTCTAACTATTCAACTCAATCTCTTTATTCAAGCGTTCGTTGTTTTTAGATAATTTCGGCATTTATAGTATTTTTTTCAATAAATTTACTCATAAAACCAATGAATAAGTTTGTTTTTGCTCTATAGTGTATAAAAAAACGATAGGCAGTAAAGATAAGGCCAAAAAAAGCATCAAGTACATTATATTTAGCACTCCGATATAAAAAACGATTTTCAAAACCTATGTATAAACTCTTTAAAAACAACAGAATATTTGCAATTAATTTATATAACGCGGTACACAAATTAGAAGATAAAAACTACGATTTAAATCCGCTAATACAACATACTTATGAAGTAAGTATTGAAATCTATAAGGAAATTCAAAAATTTTTTGAGGAAATAAAAAGAATGGCCTATCTTATCTAACCATTCCTAATACCTATTAAATTTTGGTTGAATTAAAAGGAGTCAACCTAGTAAATAATATCAAAAATATAGTCCAAATAAAAAACAAAAGTTCTTATTTATAAAATTCAAAAGAAGCGGAACTTTTGTTCTCTATTTCATTATTTTGTTTTCGCTAATACAACAGAAATTAATTTCAGATTAATTTAGCCTTGTTAATGGTATCAATGTTTGAAACACAGCTTAAGCCTTTCATTTATGAACTTTTTATTTTTATCTTAGTTTGTTGTGATTATTTTTCTTTTTAATACTCTTAAGGTAAATTTATTATGAATAATTCATTATGTTTTTTTAAATATTCAGAACGACTTTTTTCATCTTTTTTGTTTCATAAATAAAATAAATTATTAGCTAAAAAATCACTGGCTCTGATTAAATAATTGCTTTTTGAATCTAAGTATTTTAACTCTATGTTTTTTGCATTCGGTATTATTCCCGGTCTAAAGTTTGAAAAGTTTTCATCATATTTACCAAATTTTAATTCTTTTCTTATTGATTGACATAAGTCGTACCAGCCAGATGTGGAAGTGGGTCTTTGATCTAGAAAAAAATTAATAGCGTTTATTTTATCTAATGAAATTAAATTTTTACGCTCTAAAAATAATAAAAATTCTTTTACTCCACGAGAGTATGCATAATCTTGAAAGGATTGTTTATGAAATTTGCTATCCATAATCCTATCATAGACTTTCTTTAAATCAATTACAATACCAAACTTGTAGTATTTGTTCATTGTATTTAATAATCTTCTCTTATATTTCGGTGGTGTTAAATATGCTTTTAATTCAGTTTTATTGTCCATTTTTAAATTTGTTTTAATATTAATTTCTACATCTCTATATTTTAATTCCGCGTTTATGCGCTCTTCTTTACTAAAAATTAATATTCCTGCCAATATATAATATTTGTTATTTTTAGAATCAAAAACACCAGATTCATCAGTGAAAATTTGTAAATTCATATAAATTCCTTATTTCAGTTATAAAACATATTAGAAAAAAAGACTGCAATTAGCAGTCTCCCTACATTGTTGACGCTAACACATAGCGCTTAAACGGTTGTTCTACCAATATAGTACACAGTGTCATCGTGACCTGTAACTATATAATACCATTTTTTTGCGTTAAAATTCAATTAATTTTAAATAAATATTTAGTGTATGAGATGGTTACTAATAAATAAGCATATCGCCAAGTGAAACCAGTTATGATTGCAATTTTGAAATATTGTATGACACGATCGGGCTAAGATAATAATATTTTTAGTAGAAAAGTATCAGATATATTAATTTTTGCCTTTTCAGAATTAGGTTATTTTGAACCCATATTGTCTAATGTAAAAAAATTGTTTAGATAGGTATCTTTATTAAAAACACAAAATGATATTATTTTGATTTGCATTAATTGTAACGGTAGGAATTGGGTTGAAATTAATTTAGCCTTGTTAATGGTGTCAATGTTTGAAATATATCTTGAACTCTTTTTGTCTTCATTGATACTTTGACTATAAAGTTTAATGATTTATTCACAATAGTTAAATATTGATATAGATTATTTAATAAAAACAAGAGAAGCATTAACACATCGGTGCTAACACTTCTCACTACAATAAGTATTATGATAAATATTTCTTTAAGTATTGTCCTGTATAACTGCCCTCCACATTAGCAACTTGCTCGGGAGTTCCACTAGCAACAACTTTGCCGCCGTTGACACCGCCCTCTGGTCCTAAATCGATGATGTAATCGGCACATTTTATAACGTCAAGGTTATGTTCAATAACCACCACTGTGTCACCATTATCAACAATTTTATTTAAAACTGATAAAAGTTTATTGACATCGTGTGGGTGTAATCCGGTTGTTGGCTCGTCTAATACATACACGGTTTTACCGGTTGCTTTTTTATGCAAGTATGTGGCCAATTTAACTCTTTGTGCTTCACCGCCGCTCAGTGTGGTGGATGATTGACCTAGTTTAATGTAACCTAAACCTATTGATTTAATAACTGCTAATTTTTCCTTAATTTTTGGTCTAGCCGCAAAGAAATCATACGCTTCATCAACGCTCATATTTAAAACGTCAGAAATGTTTTTGTTTTTGTATTTTACTTCCAATGTTTCTTTTGTGTAACGTTTGCCATCGCATTGATCACAGACAATATAAACATCGGGTAAAAAGTGCATTTCAATTTTAATTACTCCATCGCCGGTACATTTTTCACATCTACCGCCAGGAACATTGAAACTAAAATTAGATTTCGTAAGTGCTCTTGCTTGTGCTTCGGTTGTCGAAGCGAATAAATCACGGATATCATCAAAAACCGAAATGTGTGTTGCAGGGGTAGAACGTGGCGTTCTGCCGATAGGACTTTGCGAAATTGGTATCACTTTATCAATCGCATTGATATTTTGAATAGAAGAAAATTTCCCTATTTTTTCAGTATTTTTATTGACAACTCTTTGTATTCCTTTAACAAAAATTTCATTAACTAATGTACTTTTACCACTGCCACTTATGCCTGTGACGGCAATAAATTTGCCAAGTGGAAACTTAACATCAATATTTTTTAAATTATTTTCTTTAGCACCTTTGACAGTAACAACTTGTCCATTGCCTGAACGTCTAGACTTTGGTAATTCAATCTTTAATTCACCGCTTAAGTATTTTCCAGTCAATGAATCTTTAGTTTGCATAATATCCTGCATTGTACCTTGAGCAACAATATTACCACCCTCGGCACCTGCTAATGGTCCAATATCGACTATATGTTCTGCAGCTCTAATTGTGTCTTCATCGTGTTCAACAACAATCAGTGTATTGCCAATTTCCACCATATTTTTTAGTGTGGCGATCAAACGATCATTATCTCTTTGATGCAAGCCAATTGAAGGTTCGTCCAAAACATATAAAACACCAGTTAAATTTGACCCAATTTGCGTTGCAAGTTTAATTCTTTGGCTTTCACCACCCGAAAGTGTTTCAGCATTCCTGTTTAGACTCAGATAGTTCAATCCTACATTTTGTAAAAAGCTCAATCTATTAATTAATTCAGTAAGAATTAATGAAGAAATATGTGAATCATTCTCGTTTAAATTAATATTTTCGATAGTGTTTAATGCTTCTTCAATTGATAATCGTGCATAATCATCAATATTTTTGCCATCAATTTGGACTGCTAAAGCATATTTATTCAATCTTGAGTTATTACATTTTGAACACGGATATGAACCCATATATTTTTTTGTATAGTCACGGATAGTTTGTGAGCTAGTTTCCATATATTTACGCTCAACAATATCTAATATACCTTCTATACGTTTACTACGACGAATCCGGTTGCCAGATGCAGAAATTAAAACATATTCAATTTCTTCATCTGAACCATATTTAATTCTCTTTATATCAAATGGTGAAAGATCTTCGATAGGAATGCTTTTATCAATACCATAGTGGTTTAATAAAACTTCAAATTCTTGTCATTCTAAGTTTTGTGTGTTTACTGTGTTTTCGAATATTTTTATTCCACCATTGTTTATACTTCTTCAAGGTTCTGGCACTAGTGCCTCAAAACTTGCTCGCAAATCTACACCAAGACCTTTACATTGCTCACAAGCACCAGCGGGTGAGTTGAATGAAAATAAACGTGGCTCGATTTTAGGCATTTCAAAATCTTTATACATACACGAGTGCAGTTTTGAAAAAGTTTTAATTTCGCCTTCGTCACTTTCCACTTTAATTAAACCTTTACTGTATTCGGCGGCTACTGAAATAGCCTCCGCTAAACGAGCAGACTCATCCACAACATTTACACGATCGACAACTATGTCTATTGTGTGTTTACTATTTTTATCCAAAATGATTTCATCATCTAAATTTCTTAATTGTCCATCAACTTTTACTCGAATAAAACCATCTTTACGCAACTTATCAATTAAGTTTAAATGTGTCCCTTTTTCATTGTCTACAATTGGCGACAAAATCAATATTTTGCCACTGGTTTTCATTGAGTTTAAAGAGTCAATAATATCTTTGTTAGTTTGTGATTTGATTGGAATTTTGTGTTGCGGACAATAAGGAACACCAATACGAGCAAACAATAAACGTAAATAATCATAAATTTCCGTGACAGTGCCCACTGTCGAACGTGGATTATTATGTGTTGTTTTTTGCTCAATTGCAATCGATGGACTCAAACCATCAATGGCATCTACATCGGGTTTATTGCTTCCCCCTAAAAATTGGCGAGCATAATTACTCAAACTATCTACATATCTACGACGGCCTTCTTCGTAAATCGTATTAAACGCCAATGATGACTTACCCGAACCTGATAAACCGGTAAAAACTATTAATTTATTTTTAGGCAAAACTAGATTAACATTTTTTAAATTATTTTCTCTAGCACCTTTTATTGTAATTTGTTCTTTTGTTGACATTTTTCCCCTTTTTGTTATTGTTTTGTTTCGAATTCAATAATTAAATCACGAATTTCTATTGCCTTTTCGTAATCTAAATTTTTCGCTGCTTCATTCATTTTAGCATTCAATTCTTCCAGCAATTGTGCTTTCTCTTTTTTGCCGACTTTATTCTTACTTAAATAAAAGCTGATTTGTTCGTCTTTAGCATCATCAAGCAGGGCGTCTGGTATTGCTTTAATAATTGTTTGCGGAGTGATATTATGTTTTAAATTATAAGCAATTTGCAACTCTCTTTTTTCTTTATTGTCAGCAATTGTTGCCTTCATACTGCGTGAAATAGTGTCGCCATAAAACAACACCCTACCGTTAGCATTACGGGCTGCACGACCTGAAATTTGGATCAATGATTTTGTATCACGTAAAAAACCTTCTTTATCAGCATCTAAAACTACAATCAAACTAACTTCAGGTAAGTCAATACCCTCACGTAACAAGTTAATTCCAATGACAGTATCATAAATACCTTTACGTAATTTCAATAGAATTCTATTGCGTTCAAATGCAGTGTGTTCTGAATGAATAAAGGCAATTTTTTCGTTTTTTTCTAAATAAAAACGTGTCAATTCTTCTGCTAAACGTTTAGTTGTGGTCAATATCAAAGTTCGTTCGTTTTTTTGTTTTTGTTTTTGCAATTCATCATAGATGTCTTCAACTTGATTTTTCGAACTTCTTACTTCAATAACTGGGTCTAATAAACCTGTTGGCCGCACGAATAAGCGAGTTAAGTTGCCCTTTGTTTTTTCTAATTCATAAGATTCAGGCGTAGCGGAGATAAAAATTGTTTGGAAATCAAAACCGTTTTCGTATTCGTCAAAACGTAATGGTCGATTATCAAGTGCCGATGGCAGTCTAAAACCATAATTAACTAAATTTTCTTTACGTGAGCGATCCCCGTGATACATAGCACGTAATTGAGGAATCATCATATGACTTTCATCAATAATTAATAGCGGATTTTTACCCGCAAAATAATCTAACAATGTATAAGGTCTTTCACCTGGCTTTCTGCGGTCAAAAAATCGTGAGTAGTTTTCAATGCCCGAACATACACCAAATTCACGTAATGAGTCCATATCTTTAGTTGTACGTTCGTCAATTCTTTGTGCTTCCAGTAGTTTATTATTTTTTGAAAAATATTCTATTCGCTTTTCTAATTCTTCGCCTATTTCTTCAACAACTTTTTTTACTAATTCATTGCCGACTGTATATGCGTCACCGGGGAAAATTCGGAATTGTTTATGAGTTTGAATTACTGTTTTGGTCAATGGATTTACTGTTGAAATTTTTTCGATTTCATCATCTCAAAAATCGACTCTAATCATAAACTCATCACTGTGTGCGGGTCTAATAAAGACTGTATCGCCTTTTGAACTAAAAGTCCCTAGATCTTGATCGACTTCATTACGCTTATAGTTTTTTTGAATAAGTTTTTTAAAAAAATCGCTTCTTTTATAGATATCACCAACCGCAATGTAGAAAATTTGCTCATTATAATCATTAGGATTTAAGGCACCATAAATGGCCGAGACAGATGCAACAACGATTGTGTTATTTTCAGTCAATAACGAGTTAAATGTTGACATTCGCATTGCCTCAATTTCACGGTTAGTTTGCGAGTTTTTTTCAATGTATGAGTCACTAGAAGGTATATAGGCTTCAGGGCGATAATAGTCGAAATAAGACACAAAATATTCAACATTATTATTCGGAAAAAATGACTTTAATTCGCTATAAAGTTGCGAGGCTAATGTTTTATTATGAGAAAGGACTAAAACAGGACGATCAAAATTAGCAATCACATTAGCGATAGTGAATGTTTTTCCACTACCAGTAACTCCTTTTAAAACTTGAAATTTTTTGCCAGAGTTGATGTTGTCAACCAATTCCGCAATAGCTTTAGGTTGGTCGCCTGCTGGGCTATAATTTGAAACCAATTTGTAATTAGACATATTGCTCTCCTTTACTTACGAAAATAAATAAAAATATAGTAGACACTATATTTCTATTTCTTTTTCTTATTACTAATACTATCTCTTACTTGTCCAGTTTTACGATGAATAATTACTGAACCATTACGTTTTTTAGTTAGTTCATTTGAGTAAGCAATAGCTTCTTTTTGAGTGTCAAATAATTTAGTTGGTCTAGTGTTGCCAACACCTTTAACTTGTCATTTTCCGTTGTATGGAGTAACATGATAAACAGTCGCTAGTTTGTCTTTTTTTATTTCTTCAGCCATAATTTCCTTTCCTTTGTATATATATAATTTTATAAAAAATGCAATAAAACCATTGAAAATAGTTCAAAAAATCAATAAATGCTTATGTTTTTCGTCAACAAATCTATTTATTAATTTTTTGCGTAAAAAATAGGTCAATAAAGACCTAAATTTTACGCAAAGATAAGAATAATTGCAATCACAAGACTTATGATTCCTAAGGCAACTAGTATTCAGTAAATAAGATTATTTTTTTTGGTTAAATTCGCTGTTTCTTGCCGTTGTTGCAACTCTTTTAATTCTTCATTCAGTACTTTTAATTCAATTCTTTCTTCGCTTGATATTGAGTTATTCGTATTGATTTTAGAAATGCGTCTTAATAATTTTGATTTAGTTTTATTTTGGTGAATTTTAGTTATCCCTGAACCTAAACCAGAACGAACTGAAATTAAAATTACACCGTAAGCCAAGTATCACACACCCATACCCATCAGTGAATCACTGGCAATGTATTGAGCTTGGTTTTGAGTATTGGCATATCTTTTATTAAGTACTAAATAAGTAATGGCACCAGCCAAAATAGCCACACCAATCAGTAAAATAACAAAGAAATGTATTAATCGTTTAAGAGTAAATGAGTCTTTAAAATATTGTTTAATCATTGTTTAAATATGCTCACTTAAATGCGTGCTTATTCGCTTCCAATTTGTTGGCTTGAGAATTAGCATTAATTTTATTTGCTTTTAAGTTTAATGGTTTAGCTCATTGTGATGTTTGTTCGTATGTTCCATAAACAAAATGCTCGTCTTCAACTTGATATAGTTCAGGAACATTTGGATATTCTTGCCCTTTGAAATAATCAAGTTCAAAACTAATATTTTCAAATTTCTCATTAGCGTTAGAAATTTTCGGAATTGCTTTAAATAGGTTAATTGTGTATGGATGCACTGGTTTTTCATACACTTTTTGTGTTGAACCAGATTCCACAATTTTTCCGTAGTGCATAATTTCAACACGATCAGCAATGTATTCAATCATTGAAAGGTCGTGAGCAATAAAGATCATTCCGATATTCTTTTTCTCACATAAGTCTTTTAATAAGTTGACAACTTGTGCCTGAATTGAAATATCCAGTGAAGCAATCGGTTCATCGGCAACGATAACTTTAGGTTGGGTAATTAAAGCACGAGCAATAACAATTCTTTGGCGTTGTCCACCACTAAATTCGTGTGGATAACGATATGCGAATTGTTTCAATAAACCAACATCTTCCAGTGATTTGTAAATAGTTGTTTTTATCAATAAGTTTTTGATCAATATTTTAGCAATTATATTACCCGAAATAAATTTCATGAATTTAACAGAATTGAAATCTACTGCCCGAGAATTGTTGATTCCTAATAGGATCTTAATTGCATTAACATCTTTATTTAAGTATTTAGCTTCAATTTGGAACGATTTTAATGTTAAAAGTTTATTTTTTACTTTTGAAATGTATAAATTGGTCATTTTGTTGTGTTCAAACAGCTTCATTTTCAATGAATTTGTTTCTGGAGATTTGGCTTTTTTTGCTTCTTTATAAGCTTGCTTGATTTCTAAACCTTTTTGTTTTAGATATTGAATAAATTGTTTATGAGCATTATCAATACCAGTATTAGTTAAGTCTTGCAAACCTTTTAAGAATTTGTATTCTTCATTAGCTTGTTCGATTTTTAAGTCTAATTCAGCTATACGTTCTTTGTGTTTGATTATATATTCATCAATCATTTCTTGATTGAATTTTTTTGCTTTTTCGTACGCTAATCTCGCTTGTTCAATATCTTCTTTAGAAGCATATTTTTTATTTGACGAGCTCATTGTTGAGTTTTGTTTAATTTTTGTTTCTAATTCATTGATTTTTGTGTGATAATCATTGATATTTTTTGCGTTCAATGCAATAAAATCATCAAAATTAAAGTTGAACTTTTCTTCAATAACATTAGTAATTTCTTTTTTAATTTTAGGAGAATATTCAATGTTTGATAGATGGTCAGAGAAGAAATTTTTGGTATATTCTTGTAACTTAGCAATCGCTGCACGAGCTTCTGAATAATGAAGATATCTTAATTGATGCTTCATTAATTTAGTTACTTTATTCATTTTTTTACTTAGAAGCTCGTTTTTAATATTATGAGTATATGTATTCAGTTTTGTTGAAATTATTTTTGAATTACGGTATATTTTTGCATCTTTTTTAAATTCAACAATAAAGTTATTGAATGTGTTAACATTTGTTGCTTTTTCATCCTTTTTGTTTTTGATGATATCTTTAATTTCACGCTGTCAAACCTTGATTTTTTGTGCTGAATTATATTGTCTTAAAGTCATTTTTGACAGTTTAATTGTTTTAAAATAATGATCTCTAGCTGCTTTTAATTCGCTTTCGTCAATATCCAAATTCATATTTCTAAAATCACTTTGTTTTTCGAAATAAAAATTCATCAATTCATCAGTGTTTTGATACAAATTATTAACTATTAAACTTTCCATATTTTGTTTTTCTTCTAAATATGAAAAGTACGAGTTGAAGTTATCTTCAGCAGAAAGATTATCATCTATTTTTCATTCTTTAACTTTTTCTGCTCATGAGTGGAAAAAGTCATGGGCTAAGGTATTAATTGATAATAAATTTTGTAGTCGTAATTGTTTGTATTTTTCTTGGAACGAATAAAAGTAATTTTCTTTGATTTCAACTCAATCTTTAAAAATATCTTTAATTTGATTTTTAATAATTCCGTTAACAATTAAAGGTTCTTTTAAAGTTGAATAAATATTTTTTTGTCCATTTAACGAAGCGTGCGGATCTTGAAAAATCATTTGAATGTTTTTACGTAAGAATTTAGTTTGCGCTCGTGAAATTCTTTTGCCACTGATAACTTTGCCATCCAACATGACAAAACCATTAAAATCATCGTAAAGACGCAATAATGAACGCCCTACTGTCGTTTTACCTGAACCAGATTCACCAATTAAACCAACAATTTCACCTTCATGTAAATTAAAGCTGACATTATTTACCGCTTTATTGATTACATTACCGTTGGTAAAATATTTTTTTAAACCTTGTATTTCTAAAATTTGTTTAGAATTACTTTTCTTCATCATTTTCAAATACCTTTCTAAAACTGTCAATTCTTAATTGTAAATCTTGAGGTAATTCAACCTTAGGTGCATCGGGGTGCAATAATCATGTTGCTGCTGCGTGGCATTTTGAAACAGGCAACATTGGTGGTTCTTTGTAAAAATCAATTTCAAGTGCATAATCATTACGTGGAGCAAATGGATCGCCTAACGGTAAATTCGCCATATCTGGTGGAGTTCCTTTAATCGAATATAGACGATGTTGTTTGTTTTCTGGAATCGCAGAAATCAGTGCTCATGTGTAAGGGTGACGTGGATCAGTGAAAATATCTTTTCTACTGCCCCGTTCAACTATTCTTCCTGCATACATAACGTAAATGTAATCACAGAACTTAGCAACAACACTAATGTTGTGGCTAATTAAAATAATTGAAATATTCATTGTTTGCCGTATTCTTTCGAATAATGCCAACACTGATGCTTGCACCGTTGGGTCTAGGGCAGTAGTTGGTTCATCAGCAATAATTAATTTTGGTTTTAGAGCAACAACCATTGTTATAACAACTCTTTGTTTCATACCACCCGACAATGTGTGAGGGTAAGAATCAAAAACTGCTTCGGCGTTTCTAATGCCAAATTCATCCAGCAAGGAAACTAAATAGTTTCTTTTTTGTAAATATGTTTTTCCTTCTCATTCTTTGTTTAGATTTAAAGCATCTAACAGTTGTTTTCCAATTTTACGAGTAGGATTAAGAGAGGTCAGTGGATCTTGTGGAATATAGCCAATATATGATCCCCTGATTGCTTGTCATTGTGAATTTTTTTTGATTTTTGTTAAATCTAGGTCATCAATTTGCATTTTATCAGCTGCAAATTGAGCCCCTTCATTAACATTAATTAGAGATTTTGAAGTTACTGATTTGCCTGACCCAGACTCACCAACTAGTCCAATAATTTCACCACGTTTAATTTTAAGATCTAAGCCACGAACAATTCGAATAAAATTTTTGCGACCGTTTTTAAAATCAACTCTTAAATTTTCTACTTCCAATAGTGTATCGTCTGCTAAGGGAGTAGTTTTAATTGAGTTTAAAATATTTTCTTTGTTCATGAATCTCCTATCTTTTGACTTTTATGACTTTAGGGTCAAGGGCATCGTGTAACCCAATTGCGGTGAATTGTAAACTAATTGAAATTCCTAATAAAATTAAGGCAGGTAATATTAATAATCAAACATTTCCTTTTGAAGCTTCTAGGTTGTCAAGCATAAATTTACCTAAATTAGCTGAATCATTGTCTTTGAAAAATCCTAAGAATGCTAATGAAGCAATTGATAGAATTACTGAAGGAATTCTTCTTACATAACTCATTGCAATTTTTCCCAAAATTGCTGGTAAAGCATGTAAAAATATTTGTCTTGTTTCACTAGCACCAATACTTTTGGCAGCCATGATATATTCTTCATCTTTAACAGTGATGATAAATAATCTAGTAACGCCGATTGGTCCAGTTCAACCAACGAATAATAAACCACCAATCAATACTCATGGGTTTGTTCCCCAAATTGTAACAAATAGTAATAATCAAATAATTGAAGGCGGCGATGTGAAAATCTCAATTAAACGCATCATAAATGTGTCTAGTCATTTACCAGCGTTAAAACCTAAATAAGCTCCAACAAAGACACCAATAATGATTTCGACAGTTGCCACAAAGAATGCGACTCAAAGTGATTCTAAAGTTCCTTTTCAAACACTAGTTCAAATATCGGCCCCTAAAGCATTAGTTCCTAAAAATGTTTTTAATTTAGGAATTGAAGCAATAATGCCGGCAATATCTGCCGTTGCTAGGGAAGGACGACCATGTTCTTTAGTATATTCGATTAATTTTGATTGTAACTGTGCTCCGTCAAAATATAAATAAGCATTATATTTAACAACTTTACCCGGGATTATAAAATGAGAATTAGCTGCATAAGGACTTAAATATTTATAGTATTCAAAATTAGGGTTTTGTCATTTTTGTAAGTTACGTATAACCCCAATATCAGTTGTTTCTTTAAACGGGTCAAATATTGGTGGCAATGACTGAAAGTTTGCAACTTTTTGGTCATTTGGTAAATTTGCGTCAATTGGTTTAACTGCTGGATATTGTGAAAATGTTGTAACAAATACTGAAGTAAGAATAATTGCAATAAAGACAATGAAAGCAATTACAACTACAGGATTGGTAAAAAATCTTTTAATTATTTCTAGCAATAATACCTTGGGTTTACCACCAATATTGTTGCTAATTTTTTCGTCTTTAGACAACTTTAATTTAGAGATTAAATCAGCACTAATTCTATATTTTTGATTGAATTCTGTTGAATTTTTACTCATTTTTCTCTCCTTTCAGTTGTGCTTGATATTCTAATTTACGTAATTTGTGAGCTCGGAAAATCATTGATAAAGTAATTCCGCTGCTTGCTTGGTATTTAATTCTTGGGTCGATTAACGGATAGGAAATATCCACAATAATTTGAGTAAATAAACCTAGCGCCGTGAAGAAAAAGACGTTAAACATGACAACATTTATTTCTCCGGCTGGGAATGAGTTAGCAATAATAGTTGCCGATCCAGGGATAAATCAGAATTTTTCAACAATAATCGAACCTGATAAAAGAATTAAATAAGAAGGAATAATGATAGTTGCTAACGGAATTGAAATATTTCTGAAAACATATTTTCTAAATATTTCACCATCACCTAAACCTTTGGTTTTGGCGATTAAAACATAATTTGAAGTTAGCACAGTTACAACTTGATTACGTGCGTATAATGTGTAACCTGCTAAAGAACCCAGACTAACTACAGTGATTGCTGGAATAATAGATTTAATAGTTGCCAGTCATCCTCCACCGATTTCGTTAGGAGAGATGAATCTAATATCAAAGCCTACTTTTTGGAATATATTTAGGGCAATAGGTGCAAGAATAAAACTTGGAACCGCAATAAAAACAAAGACAAAACCATTAATTACGTTGTCAACTCACGTTCCTCGTTTATATCCACCAATAATACCAATAATTACTCCCAATGAAGAAGAAATAATAAACGAAGGCAATGAAACTAGCATACTTCAACCTAATGGTTCGAAGAATAATTGTGGAATGGTTTTGAAACCACCACTTTGAATATAAATTGGTCCAAAATTACCTTGGAAGAAATTTTTAAAATATGTACCAATTTTTACAATAATCGGAATCGAATTATATTCTTCCGATTTTGCGAGTAGTATTTCTCTTTTGTGTTGATCGTTTTCACTAATTAAAGCTATTTCAAAAGGGTTTTTTATAAATAAAACGATTAAGGTATACGAAAATATTAGAACTATAAATAATGTAAGAATGGCCAGAGCCATTCTTTTTGATAGATATTTAAACATTATTTATCAGTGTTTTGAAGTACTTTCGTATCACTATATCATTCTTCTTCTGCACCAACAAATGGAAATACATAGTTAGGGTTAATTAACACTGGACTAAAACCTTCTAATGAAATTAATTTTGATCTACCAACTGAATTTCCGATAAACAATACCAACTCTTTTGCTAGGTCTATATTTTGTTGATTTGTCAATGTTTTTGTGTATGTTGTAAAGAATCTCGATGTCAATGTTGTAAGATCAACATCAGTGTCTTTGATATCTGTATTTTCAACTAATTTTTGAGTAGCTTCATCATATTTATAATGTGATAATGAGTTTGATATTTTATCTAATTCAGATAAAGTTAGATTTCTAAATTTGTCTAAGCCAATTGATAATGTAAAGACATTATTGTTTAGTTGTTCTTGGACTCATTTGTTAAATTCTTGACTTAATTTGAATATAGCAGGGAAAGCAGCTTTAAATTTATTTTGGTTATCTTTTGCGCTTTGGCTAGCGTCTTGCGGTAATTCTTGACCTAGCATTATTGATGGGATTGCAAAGTTGTATAAGTTCGCTAATCCATCAACACCTGAACCCATTGAGTTAACATCATAACCTCAACCACCGATTTTATATGGCGATCTACCGTACACGTGTTGATTGTAGAATAGTGCGGCTTGTTCGGCAGTGTAAATTGTTGTAGTTAATTCTAAACGAGGGTCTAATTCTTTGAATAAATCAGGTAATTGATTGTAAATTAGTTGCATTTTTTGTGGGGATCAGTTAACGTATCTGAATGTAAGTTGTCATTTAACTTTTTCGTCAGCACCTACATTGTTTGCGTCTAAGAATTTTTTCATTTCAGCTTTAATTTTTTCAAATTCTGGTGATTTTAGTTTATCTAAATCACTACCAGCTATCAATCAATTATCAGCAAATTCTTGTGGTGTTGTGTAATTAGCTTTAGTGTAGTTACTGTTTAAATATGATATAGAGTTAACATCTTGGTAAACATCACGTAATGTTTTAGTTTGTGAATTAATTTGGTCACTTCCACCAATGTTTGCATCGGGCGCAAGACCGGCAATATACATTTTTGATTTTCCGTCAGTAACAAATGATGCGACATGGTCATAGTTAACAGCGGCACTAATTAGAGATCTGAATATTACACCGTTACCTGAGAACAAGTTGTAAATATCGTCACCTTTGAATTGTGATTTAACCATTTCTTCAACAGTTTTGCCATATACTAATCTCGAAAAAGTATCATTATATGAAATTGAATCGACAATTGCTTTTAGAGTTGTAGGGTTGTTTAAAGAATCACTTTCAATATCAGTTACTGCTGGAAGTAAATTTCATCCTTGAGTTGATAAAATTGATGATTTATTTAAAGATTGCGAATAATTAACACCAAAATTTTGTGGCGCTTTAATAACTTCTGTTTGTTGGGCTGTTGGAATGGTTGAGTATGATAGTCTTGAAATTCTACCTCTTTTAAAGTCGTCTCAAAGAACAGCTGAGAATTGTTGATCATCACCTTGACCTTTGTATCTTAAAACAAACTGTTTTACGGCAGTTGGTGAATTAACTCATTCTTGATCAACATAGTGTTTATTTTGTAGTCATTTTTCTTCTTGGGTCGATTTATCATATCCACCATAGTAGAATGCACCTGCGTATAGATTATATTTGTCATTTATACCGTATCAGTACACACCAGCTTTTGAAAGAATATTGTCACGTGGAATTGCACTAATTTTTTCCATTGAAAATGTTGCTGCATTTTCTGTTGAAAATGGTTCTAGAGTAGGTAAACCATCTTTGGCTTTATCGGCAATATATTGACTTGGAGCAGCAGCAAAATCTTGGCTAGTAGCAAGGTTTTCAATTAAATCACTAAAATCGGCCGAATCTTTTCCTGATAGTTTGTGGAAAGTAAGTTTTCCATCTTGAACAGTTTCATTTTCATTATCTAATTTATTGGCGTCAACTTCGAATAGTCCGTATAGATACAAGTTAGGATATCTCATTTGCTCGCTGAAATAATTAGAACCAGAACTTAAAATTCCAGTTATTAATTGGTCCAATTCTGTAACATTTACATCAGTTCCATTAGCAACTTTTTTACGTTCGGCAACTCCTAAAAGTCTAGTTCTCATTCATGAAATGTAGAAGTCATTTGCCACAACATTATATTTGGTTTCATTACCGTTATTGTCAACTCATTTAACATTATCTTTGATTTCAAATTGCAATTTTGTTGATTTAGCTAAAGTATCGAAGAATTTTTTAGAGTTAATACTACGGTCATCATTTGAAAAACCTTGATATACAGCAAAACTATAATTACCATTTGTTGGTTGTTCAGTCAATACCGCATCATCTTTGTCAAATTCAACTACTTCTCCGTCAACAGTTGTAACAATAATTTTTGAAGCTAATTCAAGTTTATATCTTCAAACTGATGGGTTTTTAATTTGATAAGATACCGCACCGGTGTTAGGGTCAGCTGTCTCTAAAATTTCTGCTTTACCAGTTGTAGATTTTCTAATTAATAAGGCTGCATTTTGGTCTTCCGGTTGTTGTTGTCATGAACCATATGCATTAGATGAATCTTGAGAAAATTCTCTTGGGATATATGTCGAGTTCACTCCACTACGAATTACACCTTGTTTTACATATTCGCTATCTGTGGCTACACCTTGAGTGTTTTGAACTCCATTTGTACCATTATTTTGGTTGCCAGTATTACCACAAGCAACAACTGCTAACGGCGTCGCAAGAGTCGTAGTTAATGGTAATAATCATAATTTTGATTTTAATTTAAATTTCACGTTTCCTCTCATTCTCAATAAGAATATTGAATTTATTATTATTTCATTGTACGTTATGTTTTATTGCTTTTTAAAAATAAAAATGTAAGACCTTAGCCCCAGTCTCACAAAATAATAAAACTATTTATTACAATGTAGACTATAGCGCCAATGGAAAATTCCAAAGAACAACAAACTGTTATGAATTGTTGCCATCATAATATTGTGCCCAATATTACAATTCGGCCTTCTTATCCTTTCACCAGTTTCTTCGCATACCTGCTCGACTAATTACTTTTATAGAAGGCTCCTCTATAGTATCTTATCTAAAAAAGCAGGTTTTTTCCTATATACCTGCTTGGATTTAAATTTTTAAATTTCACTCAGGTATTAACTAAAAATAGAAATAGTTCAAATTGCTATTTCATTCATAAAGTAAATACGTTTTACTGAGTAATTTCTTAACATAACACGTTTATTATAAACATATTTCCTTAAAAACAAAAACTTTTTAAACTTTTAGCTTTTTATTGTGAAAAAATATGAAAGTCATTCCAACGGCATTTAAAATAAATAAAAACATCATAGTTAAACTACGATGTCAACATTAATAAAAGTAAATAATTAATCAATCAAAAGTTCTAAATCTTCAATCGCTTTAAGACCGTTTTCGGCTAGAAAATCTAATAAATCAACAAAACCTTCTTCGCTTAAATTAAAGTAAATTTTATCTTCGTTTTGAATATTTTTGACCAAGATTAACTCATCATTATCAAATTTATCATTGAAAATAACAAATTTGGAATTTAATTTTTTGGCTTTATCGAATATTTTTTTGCTCTTAGATATCTCTTTTAAAAATTCAATTTTCACGCCGTAATTTCTCAATTCGTTCGCTAGTGTGAATAATTCTGTTCGCATTTTTTCGTCAGTTGAAGCAACTACGATGTCAACAACTTCAACATCATCTTGGGTAATTTCTAATTCTTCATCCATAATGATTTGTGCCACACGATCAACTCCAAAACCTCAACCACTAGCTCCTAATTTCGGTCCGTCTAATTCTTTAATTAGATTAGAATATCTTCCACCGCCGATTAGTGTTGATTGTGCTCCGGCACTTTGTGCAGTAGAAACAAACTCATAAACTGTCTCATCGTAGTAGTCTAAACCTCTAACAAGTGAATAATCAACTTGGTAATTAACGCCGCTTTGGTCTAAAATTTTCAATAATTGATTGAATTGTTGATTGCTTTTGTCAGAAAGGTAATTTTTGATTTTTGGTGCTTTTTTAACGAAATCTTTTTGCGAGTCAACTTTATCATCTAGAATACGCAATACATTGTTTTCAATTCTTTCTTGTGAGTCAATACTCAATTGATCTTTGTATTGTAAAAAATACTCTTTCAGATCTGCTTGATATTTTTGTCTCGATTCAAAGTCACCAATTGAATTAATTTTTAAAATAAAACTTAAACCTAATGTTTGCAAAATTGAGTGGGCTAGCACAATCAACTCTGCATCAACATACGGATTTGTCTCTCCTATTACTTCGACTCCGGCTTGGTAAAACTGTCTTTGACGACCTTTTTGTGGTTGTTCATATCGAAACATTTGGCCAAAATAACCAAATTTAGGAGTTTTTAAAGTTGCATATCATTTATTTTCAATTAGTGCTCTAACAAAACCGGCAGTCCCTTCAGGACGTAAAGCTATTTCACGATCACCTTTATCTTTGAACTCATACATTTCTTTTTTAACAATATCACTGCCCGCAACTGAACGTTTATATAGTTGCGAATATTCAATTATAGGTGTATCGATTAAGCTAAAATTAAAACTTCTAATCGTTTTGGTAAAAATATTACGAATAAATTCTTGTAAATTCATTTCGGCTGGCGATAGATCTCTGGTGCCTTTAATCTTATTTATCATAATTACCTCATTTCATATGTAATAAATTCTATTATACTCTATAAATTTAGATTTTTTTGCGTATTTTACAACGTTCTTTTTGACATATTGCTTTAAAAATTAGGCGTATTAGTAAAATATGCGTAATTAATAAATACAATGTTGCTTAATTGAATGTGTTATAATTTCTTTTCATTAGGAGGATACATGAAACACGACAAGCAATCAGAGAGTTTTAAAAACTTACCGAGGAAAAAGAAAATCGGTTTCTTCTCCTCGATGTTGATTGTAATGGGAAGTTCCATTGGTGCCGGTATCTTTTTTAAATCAGATGAAGTTTTAAGAAATTCCCGAGGAAATTTAATTTTATCAATCGTTTGTTGAATTTTAGCTGCTTTTGCAGTTATTTCAATGGCTATTGCTTTAGCAGAAGTTGCTAGCGTAAAAAAAGATAATATGTCTTTAGTGGGGTGAAATCAAATTTTTAATTCAAGATGAGTTTACAACGCTTCAAAGAATTTTATGATTTATTTAACTTTGCCACTTACTTTTTTCTACATGCCCGTTTATACAATTCAGGTTTTACAAGACGGAATTGGTGCAATAACAGACAAGCCGGCCCTCACTTTTGGGACCAGTCATGACTGACTAATTTGATTACTAATCACAACTTTGATGGGACTTTATTTATTGCTTGTGCCTGGATTGGTATCTAAAATTGGTAACATTCATAACACTATAGTTTTAGCAATAAAATTTATTCCGCTAGTGTTTATCATTGTTGTTGGTTTCATATTAGCTTTTAACGGCAAAGGCGGTGTTGACACAGTCAAAATAACAACTTTCAATACGAACTACTCAATAAAACTGGGTGATAGTTTCATTCAGTATTCAGCATCTGCTGGTTTTATTGGTGTATTTTTATCAATTGGAGCTATCTTTTTTGCCTATGATGGTTTCTATATTGCAGCGGGAATGCAGTCAGAAATGAAAAAACCAGAAAAAACCACTTTAGCTCTTTCGTTAGGACTGATTATTATCACAATTCTTTATATTGCTATTGCAGTGGCAATGTCAATCAATGGTGGTTCATTTTCAAACATGCGAAACTATATCCAGAATTTATTCGGTTTAAAACCTGGAAAAATAATTTTTGGAGCAATCAATATTGCTATTGCGATTGGTGTATTTGGCGTAATCAATGCCTTTTCTATGTGAATGCCACGTTTTATTGAAACACTAATTAAAAAAGGCGAAATGCCATTATGAAACAAATTTATTCATAAATTAAATCCGCATCGTCCTACTATTGGTGTTATTTATTCAATAATTATTGGGGTGGGAGCAAATATAATTTTTACTTTAATTGGTTCTTTATTGTATATTCCCACAAATTCAAACTACCTAAAATATAGTAATGATTCATTATTGAGCATGGCTAGACTCTATTCCTTTACTGATTTAATTGCTAATTGAATTACTGTTTTTAGTTTTGTTTTTATTGCTTTAGCGATCATTGGTGCTATAAAAAATAGAAAGACAGGCAAAATAGCAATCAAAAATCCGAAAAAGAATTTCTTATTTTTCGGTTATATAACAGTAATATTTGTTTCACTTGCAATGCTAGCTCAAATTCTAGTACCAATTATTGATTTAATTACTACTTTTAAATTTGATGTTCAATATTATGCAACAGTGCAAAAAGTATCAATAGAAGTTGCTAAACATGAATTTACTAGTTTAATTGTCGGACGAGCAATGTTAGTTGTCGTTTTAGTAATATTTCATGTCTTGGTATTTGTGGTTTCGCCAATTGAAGATATTATTCATAAAAAACAATATGGTTCTGTTGAAAAATACAATCAATACCGCAGTAAAATGTTGTCAAAATATGAATAATGTCGATAAATTTACTCACACATATTGATTATTTTCGGAAAGGAAAGCTATTTTCTTTTATTTTTTTTTTTTTTTTACAATAGATATTGGAAAGGAGGTAATTAATGTTAAAAAGAGAACAAGTTTGATTGAACTATTTTGGAAATGCTTCATCAGGATATGATTATGCTGGTCGCCAAATTTTTCGCAATCGAAATGACTGAAATATTGAACACGTAAACCCATTGAGAAGCGATGCATACTCAAATTTAATACCAGCTCATAAGGAATCTAATTCTGCAAAAGCAAATAACAGCTCTTGAAATGACAATGGTTATAATTTTCAATTTTTTGGTCAAGATGGTGATTATAAATATGGAATTAAAAGAAAAAAAGTTGGTCAAGGCAATGATTCTTGAAAAATTGTTACACCAAAATACTTTAAAAAATAGACACAAGAAAATTTAGTGTCTATTTTTATTATTTAACGAATTTTTTAAATTCGCTGTAACCTCTTTCGTCCATTTGTTCGAGCGGAATAAATTCTAAAGCAGCGCCGTTAATGCAATATCTCATGCCACCCATATCTTTAGGTCCATCGTTGAACACATGTCCTAAATGGTTATTGCCTTCGCCTGAACGAACCTCAATTCGCAGCATTCTGTGCGAAGTGTCATCTAAATAATGAACGCTTTCTTTTTCAATCGGTTTCGAGAATGAAGGTCATCCACAGCCAGAATCAAATTTATCATCAGAAGAAAATAAAGCCTCGCCTGTGATTTTTTCTACATAGATACCTTTTCTATATTCATTATTTAAAGAAGATGTGTGTGGATACTCCGTTGCTGATTTTTTCAAAACATCATAACTTAACTGGTCTAGTTTTAGTTCATTTCTGACTTGTTTAATAATTTTATTTTCATGTTCATTTAATTTGTAGTCAACGTTTAAATTAACATGACAATATCCGTTAGGATTTTTTTCTAAATAGTCTTGGTGGTAATCTTCAGCATTTATAAAATGTCTTAGTTTCTCTAACTCAACATAGAATTTTGAGTATTTATCCTTTAAATACTCAAATAATTTAGCGATAATTTTATGATCATTCTCATTTTCAAAATAAACACCAGTACGATATTGAGTACCAATATCGTTACCTTGTTTATTCAGTGATTGTGGGTCAATTAATCTAAATAAATGCATCACTAATTCCTCAACTGACACTTTTTCGTCATCATAATCTACCTTAACTGTTTCTGCGTGCATTGAAGATTTTAATTCACGGTAGTTAGCTTTGTCATTTAAGCCGTTTGCATAACCTGATACAGAATCCAAAACTCCATTCACTCTTGCAAAATAGGCTTCAACGCCTCAAAAACATCCGCCGGCCAAATAAATAGTCTTTTTCATTTTCCTCCTTATTTTTTTAACAAGATTATTGTATATGAAAAAATTATCAAAAAAGCTAAAAAATAAATAAAAAAGTCGAACAAATCGACTTTTTAGAATTTAAACAAGTTGTTCGAAGATGTCATCACCTGTTTCGGCTACAATCTCAACATTTCAGTTACGTGCAACAATATTACCACTTGTCCCTAAACCTTCAACATCTTTTAGAACTTTTGGTGATTTAAACGATTTTGAAAAAATTGTTAAAGGTAACATTTCTCTTGTGTGGTTAAATCCTGGATATAATGGGTCATTACCGTGATCTGAAGTCATGATTAATAAGTCATCTTCTTTCATTGTATTCATTAAAACACCAATTTTTGTGTCTAATAAAGCAATATTTGACGCATAACCATCAACATCTCTTCTGTGTCCGTAATGTGAGTCAAATTGAACTAAGTTAGTGAATACGAATGTATCTTTTGTGTCTTTTTTAGCTTCATCAATAGTAATATCCATTGCGTGTGCGTCGCCATCTGAGTGAATAGCTCTTGAAATACCTTGGCCAACAAAAATATCATTAATTTTACCAACAGCAACTACATCAACACCAACTTTTTGCAATTGATTTAGAATCAATTCACGTGGTTTGTTAGCATAGTCGTGTCTGTTGAATGTTCTTTTGTATTTGCCATTTTCATCGGTAATGAAAGGACGAACAATAATTCTTCCTACGTTTCATTCAGGTTTTGATGAACAAATTTCTCTTGCGGCTTTTCCGTAACGGTATAAATTGTCTAAGCCAATTCATTCTTCATGTGCTGCAATTTGCAATACTGAGTCCATTGAAGTATAAACAATAATTGCACCTGTTTCTTTTTGTTCTTGTGCAAATTCATCAATAATTTCAGTACCAGATCCACTACGGTTGCAAATAATTTTACGTCCGTCAAATGCTTTAGATAATTCATCAATTAAATCTTGAGGGAAACCATTTTCAGTAAATGTTGGGAATGGAACTAATGTTTTAATTCCCATCATTTCTCAGTGACCAGCTAAAGTATCTTTAGCGTTTGAAACTTCTTGCACTCTAGTCATGTATGCTTTTGGTTTTTGAACATGGTAGTTACCTTCTAATGTTGTGATATTTCCAATTCCCAATTTTTTTCAATTGTCAATATAGAACATAGCACTTTTAGAGGCAGAAAGAATTGTATTTGCTCCATTGTCTCCAAATGCTTTTTGATCACGGTCTGATCCAATACCTAAACCGTCTGTTACGATCATAAAAATACGATTAAATTTTGCCATAATTACTCCTTATTTTCTCTTTGTCAACGTTCAACTTCGGCATTACATTCAGCAATAACTTTGTCGACATCAGCAAATGTTTTAATAATTGCTCCCGAAGCACGGTCGTGGCCACCGCCACCAAATTTTAGGGCCACATTTCTTACGATAGGACCATTTGAACGAAATTCAACCCTGATGTTGCCGTTTGCTTCTTCGTTAAATGAAACTCAAATTGGAAAACCTTTAATATTGCCGACCATGTTAGGACGAGCCATATCATTTGGTGTTTTACCCAATTCAATAGTTGTTTTGTAATCAACTTGAATATAAGCAACTTGCCCAACGGTTTTTAACGAAGACATTAATGTGTTTTGTGCTTTTAAATCTTCAAGTGAAGTTTGAGCTAGTCCTAGAAAAACTTTTTCGGCTCTTAGGTTGTTTTTGTATAAAAACGCTGCTAATTCGTGTGTTCGAGAACTAGTATCCGAAAATTGGAATCTTCCCGAGTCAGTTACAATACCTAAGAAAATAAAATTGGCAGCTCTTTCTGTTATTTTCCATTTTTTTTGATAAGCAAGTTCAGCTATCATTTCTGCCGCCGCAATACGGTTTTCTTCTAATCAAACTGTGACTTTATCCAAATCATCCTCGTTTGGGTGATGGTCGATTCTTAAAGTTTCAGCAAATAAATTTTTGTCTAAAACTTCACGGTTATATATTCTTTCTTTTTGGTTGGCATCTACAACAACGCCTAAAGACTTAGCTAAAATTTCGTCTGATGGAATTTCGTCAAAATCTAAATTTAAAAAGTTAGAAAATAAACCATTTGATTCACCGATTGCATAAACTTTTTTATTTGGGTAATTTACTCGCAATAATTCTCTTAAACCAAATTGACTACCTAAGCAGTCTCCGTCAGGTCTGATGTGATGAAAAATCACTATTGAGTCATATTGTTCTAATTTCTCGGCAGCAATTTGTCATGTTCCAGTATCGGACATTTTCATTATTTTGCCTCCCATTTGGCTATTGCGTCATTTAAGTGTTTTAAGACATCTTTTACTTCATCAAATGATGAAATATTGCATCCGGCAGCATTCGCATGACCACCACCGTTGTATAAATTAGCAACTTCGTTAACTAGTGGACCATTTGAACGTAAACGACAACGTACGCTTCCGTCAGATTGTTCGACAAAAAATGCTCAACATGAATTATCATCAATATTAGCTAACTCATTAACGAAAATTGCAGCTTTTAACTCGTCAAATCCGAATTCTTCTTGAACTTGTCTGTTAGCAATGAAATATAATACTCTACCGTCTTTTTGGAAGTGTGAAAGAATGTGACCAATATATTTAATATCTTTTAAACTTCTTTTGCCTAATTCTTTGTGTAATTTTCATGATTCAACATTACCTTGTTCTTCAAGAAAGGCAGCTAGCTTGAATGTTCTAGCAGATGTGTCTTGGTATAAAAATCTCCCTGAATCAGTTACTATTCCTAAAAATGTGTGTTTAGCAGCTTTTTGACTTAATTTTCAGTTTGCATCATAAGCAATATGTGCAACTTGTTCAGCGGAAGCGACATAATGTTCATCAACAAATAAGTAGTCATATTCAACATCACTGCCGTTAGGGTGATGATCGATTCTTAATTTAGCACTAAATTTATCGCCTAGCAATAAATCACCATGCACAATACGATCTGAACTAGAAGCATCAACAACAATAGCTAATGAATCACTAAAATCAATTGTTTCTAGTGGATCGAACTTGTAGTCCATAAAATCATATGTACCGACATTATCGCCAGGTGTATAAACTTTTTTATCTGGAAAATTATCTCTAATCATTTGGGCTAGTCCGTGTTGTGACCCTAGACAGTCACCGTCTGGACGAGTATGATGAAAAATAACAATATTTTTGTATTTTGGATTCTTGATTGCGTCGATAGCAACCTGTGTGTTTCCTATTTTCATATATCTCCTTTAAAAATAAAATTAGTATTTAAATTATACATTAAACGCATTTTTGGTTTCGTCTATGACATGAATAATTTCAAAAAATAAGAAAACAATATTATTCAATAATTATTGAATTACTAAATGCAAGAAGTATAGCTAAATCACATTTTTGATCAATATTTTTATTGAAAATTTAACAAAAAAGCAAGCAAATAAGACATCGTATTGTCATATTTGCTTACTCAAAGAATTATCTTAAAAATTATTTTTTTAAGAGCCACTAATATAATTAACTCGTAATTAAAACTAACTAAAATTAAGGTAATTATCGCCTGGTTTTATGTTTCACTGTATTTTAGATGCTCATTTTGGTTGATTAAAATGACTTTATTTTGATATTGATATTTAGGAACGCAAAACTTTGTGGTACACTAATATTGTAGATTTGAGGTTTAAATGCCAAATAAAAAAATAAATATTTTATTTATTGGAGATATTTTCGGTCAACCTGGTATTGATACTGTAAAAAAATATATCAATGATTTAAAGAAAGAACATAATATTGATGTTGTAATCGCTCAGTGCGAAAACGTATCTGATCGAAAAGGTTTTACTGAATATGATTATATTCAACTCAAGAAAATAGGGGTTGATGTTTGCACTTTAGGAAATCATGTTTGAGCTAGAGATAGTATTTTCGATATTATCAATAACAACGATGTTGTTAGACCACTAAACATCTCTAATTCTTATCCTGGTCATGGAAGTGCAATTATTCAAGTCAATGACACAACATTGCGTGTAAGTTCTCTTATGGGTATAACTTTTAATAGATTATTGTCTCCGTGAAAAGATGAATTTGCCGATAATTTCTTTGATGCTATTGACGATGTTATTAAATATTCAGTAAAAACAGATTTTCATTTTATAGATTTTCACGCCGAAACAACAAGTGAAAAAGCAATATTAGGTTTATATTTAGATGGTGTTGTTGACGCAGTTTGTGGAACACATACTCATGTGCAAACTAACGATGCGAGAGTTTTACCTAAAGGAACATGTTTTATTACAGATGCAGGTATGGTGGGCCCACATAATTCGGCAATTGGTGCTAACTTCCAAGAAGTTTATGAACATATGCGCTATGCTGCACATGCTAAATTTAGGGTGTCAGAAAATAACACACAATTCAACGGAGTTGTTCTCGAACTTAACACAATAGATAAACAAAATAATAAAATTAAACCAATTTGTATTTATCCTGAAAATTAATAGAGCAATTGCTCTATTTTTTTAAAAAAAGCCCCTTGAAAGGGCTTAAATTAATAATGATTTTTAATTCGGTCAAAGTTTTTTTTATTTTTAATTTCGTATCATTTAAAAATGTCTTCTTCCGTGTAGTTAAGTAATTTTGCACAACCTAATGAAAGAGACAATAATTCACTAATTATCTCTTTAGAGATATTACCTTTATTAATTGAGGCAATTCTAAATATTTCTAAAATTTGATCAGTGGGGAATTTAGAAACAATTTTAGGTTCAATTATTGGATTAACACCTACTTTATAAGCGTATGAACCCAAGAAATGTAAAACATCAGCAAATTCTTCAAGAGCAGCATCATGATTGATATTTTTATGTTTTTTTCAGTATTTAAAAGATTGAATTTCGTTAGCAAATTCTGAAAACTCTACCAAGACAGCCAATAATCATTTTGCTTGTCACTCTTCATCAGTGATCGCATCTAAATCATCACGCGAAATTATTGCTTGGTCTAGCTCTTTTTGCATTTTAAATATATTTGTAAAATCCATCATTGCTCCTAAATGTTTTTGTATGGTTCTTTAAAAATGTATGTGTGTACATTTAAGTCTGGAAAATTTTGTTCCAGTTTTGCGGCAATATCAAATACAAAAACTTGTTCGTCTAAATGCGAGACTTCTAAAATTTTAATTTTGTGTTGTTGATATAACACTCATTCATTTCACTTGACATCACTCAATATTACTAACTCAGTGTTGTTTTGACTCAATTCATACGCTAGGGTTGCGGGTCCTGAACCAGATAAAATGGCAACATTTTTTAGTTTAGTATTTAAATCGTCAGTATTAGTGCGCATCGAATGTAAATTCATTTTCTCAATAAATAATGACTTTAATTCATTGATCGAAATTGATTCTTTAACTATACACGGATATGGATTATTAGGGTTATAAATCGAAGGAGTTAAATTTAATCTTAATGCAATTTGGTGTGAAGTTCCGTTCACATTATTGTCATAATTTGTGTGTAATGCGAGTACATTTATACGTTTTTTCTTCAATATTGCCAATATTTCACGTTTATAAGGGGCGGCAATAAATTCATCTTGTCAGGTCTGAGCGAATTTAAATGGATGATGTAAAACAATTAAATTTGCATCTTTGTCAATTGCTAATTGTAATACTTCCCAAGTTAAATCAATTGCAGTAACAACACCTTTTATTTTTTCGCTCAAGTTAAATTTAACACTAAATCCAGCGGGGTCTCAAACCTCAGCAGCATCTAAAGGATAATGTTGCAGTAGAAAATTACTTACTTTACGAATTTGCATTATTTAAAAAAGTCCTTTAGATATTTACCTTTACGTGTGCAGTTTTTCAATTTTCTTAAAATTTTGTTTTCAATTTGGCGAATACGTTCTTTAGAAACGCCTCTATCTTTAGCCAATTCTTCTAGCGGTGTAACTTTATATTTTTCACCATTTTCGTCAATTCCGACACCATAACGTTTGCAGATAAGAACATATTCGTCTCTGTCTAATGCTTCTGATAATGTTTCATTTAGCATATCTACCAATTCTTCTTGCGAAGCAAAGTCAATTGGGTTTACAACACTATCGTCTTTAACAAAATCAGAGAATGCTGAATCATTTTCTTTCCCGATTTGTTTATCAAGCGAAATAGGGTCAATATTTATTTTACGAATATATCTAACTTTTTCAGCTGTATAACCTTGACCAAATTTTGCTGCAATTTCCTCGTCAGTTGGTTCTGTTCCGTTTTCTTGGTGTAATTCACGCTCGATTTTGGTAATTTTATTGATGGTTTCAACCATATGAACTGGAACACGAATAGTACGTGCTTGATCAGCAACTGCTCTAGTTATCGCTTGACGAATTCATCAAGTAGCATATGTTGAGAATTTGAAACCTTTACCAACATTATATTTTGTAACTGCCTTAACAATTCCTGAGTTACCTTCTGAAATTAAATCAATAAAACTTAAACCACGATTTTTATATTTTTTTGCATTGTTTATAACTAAACGTAGATTTCTTTTGATTAATTTATCCTTAGCTCTTTTACCTCTAAAACCACCTTTTTCCATTTCTAAGGCTAATTTTTCTTCTTCAGCTTTAGTTAGAAGTTTTCCATATTTACCAATTCAACGCATATATCATTTAACTATATCATTAGTTTCAGTCAATTTATTACGAAGTTGGCTTGTTGATGTCAGGGTATCATCAGATAAATCAATATCCATATCATCATATGATTGAATTTTAAAATCATCATCTGTTAAATTTTTGGTTGACTTATTATCTTTTTTGACATTTTTTGTTTCTTTTTTAATAATTATTTCATCTTCGTCTTCTTCGGCATAGCTAGAGTCATCCGAATATTCATAATCATCGTTGAAACTAAATTCTTCAGTGTAGTCATCGTCAAATTCCTTGATGTCAATTGAACTCTTGATATCTTCGTCTTCGTCATCAAATTCTTCAACAATAACATCGGCTTTTTTAAAGTTTTCACCTTTATCATCTTCTGATGATTTATCACTATCTTCATTGCCGTTTTCATCAATTTCATCGATAATATCGTCTTTTGTAATATCGTCTTCGTCACCTTCGTCAACTTCGTCTGAAATTAACCCTGCTTCATGAAGATTTTCAAGCATTTCATCCATTAATTCGTCAGGAATTTCAACTTTAATTTCGTCTAGATATTCAAAAATATCAGATTGTGATAATTGTTTAGTTGCGGTTGTTTTCGCATGTTTTTCAATTAATTTAATAACTGTTTTTAAATCGTGGTTTTCCATTTTTTCTCCTTTATGTGAAAAATTAATTTTTAAAATCGCTTCGGATTAAAACAATTTTAATTAGGTTTTTCGCCTTTTTTTACAGTGCTTTTATTGATTTTTTCGATAAAATCACTGTCATTGATTTTATTTATTTCTTTAATGTTGTCGGCAAACACATTTAAAAATTGAGTGCCACTATTATTATTGAAAAATAAATCAGCATTTTCAGCAATATACTCTTTGTAATCGTTGTTGTTTTCACGTATAGCTTTGACTAATAAATCAGTAAAATCTTCTTTGAATTCCTGTGTATATGTAGGATATTTTTCTAAGTCCATTTTAAACGAATGATAATCGTGTTCAAACAGGCCATCATGTGTGCTTTTTTGCTTTATGTAATCTTTTTTCTCTTCGCTCAGGTTTGAATTTAACGAAGTAGAGAGCATGTCGTAAATTTCTCCTTGAATCTCGCCCTTTGGTGTGCCCGTGGTTTTAAAGCCACCATTTTTTTCAACATGCATAACATAGAGTTTAATTAAATCTGGATGGTCGATAATAACGTAAAACAATCGATCTATAAAACTAGGTAAAGGTTTATCTTGATTGATAATGTATTGATTATTAGCTATATTAGGAACTAAATTCAAATCTTCAGTCGGTGTCAAATTTTGATAATAATCATCAATATCACCGATATCACTTATTGAAGCAAAATCATTTATATTATCAAAATTATTGTTTATATTTTCTTCGTAAACATTAGAGTTTTTAGAATTTTTAAATACTGGTTTAAATTTAAATTCTTCATTAAATTTATCTGCATAATAATTTATTATTGATAAGTCGCTATACTGAACATATTCGCTAAAATCATTGACAAATGCCTTGATATTATTTAATGAATTATCGCCGTAAGAAATCAAGGTATATTTTGTTTTATAGTAATCATAAATAAAATCTAAAGCCGCTGGTGCAGATTTGATCATTGTATTTAAATGATCTTTACCAAATTTATTGTAAATTTCATCAGGGTCTAAGTTTGAATGATTTTGAACAATATTAACTTCGATGCCGTGCGATAAGAGAAATTTTGCCGATTTTAACGTTGCTTTTTGTCCTGCATCATCGCCATCTAAAAAGATAATTATTTTTTTATTTTGAACAAGCTTTAAATGTTTTGGAGTTAGTGCTGTTCCCATTAGAGCTACAGCATTATTTATATTGCTTTTGGCGAGGGCAATAACATCAAAAAAACCTTCAGCAATAATTAAAGTATTGTCGTCCAAATATTTTTTTGCTTGGTGATAGTTATATAAAATTTCTGACTTTTTAAAAATCGATGATTCACGACTGTTGATATATTTAGGTTTAACATCTTTAGCTAAACTACGAGCACTAAAACCAACTACATTACCGTTGTTGTCTCTAATTGCAAACATTATTCGGTCTCTAAATGTTAAATTTTGCGTATCAAGATTAAATAATCCAGCTTTAACAAAATCATCAATATTTTTTTTAATTTCTGCATCGTAAAGATATTTGAAGTGATCTTCGTTTGAATAGCCGATGTCAAATCTTTTCAATAAATCATCATTAAGATCACGACTTACAAAAAAGTTTTTTAAAGTTGAATTTTTAAGTTTTGTAAATTCAACTCTGTAAAATGCGTTTGTTCTTTCTAATAATTCAATAATTCTTAGTTCATTTTCGTCAAAATTCGAAACAGGTTGATTAAATAAATTATTATCATAGCCAATACCATGCTCATCGGCAATAATTTTCATCGCTTCAAAATAATTAATTTTTTTGTATTTAGCAACAAAATTAATAACATTGCCACCCACAAGACACACAAAACATTTAAAAATTTGTTTGGCTGGAGTTATATACATTGACGGAGATGAATCATCGTGAAAAGGACATAAACAAACATAACTTTGACCTTTCTTAGACAAAGTTATGTATTTACTGATTTCATCCGCAATATCAATATTGTTTACTATGAAATTATTTAAGTCTGTTTGATTTTTATTCATATTTAAATGTGTAATAAAATTTCATCAATTTTGATTCTTTTTTGCTCCATTGTATCACGATCACGCAAGGTAACCATATTATCTTCTAAAGTATCAAAATCGATAGTTAAACAAGAAGGAGTACCGATAGCATCTTGACGACGGTATCTTTTACCAATTGATGCGGTTTCGTCAAAGACAACCGAAATTCCTTTTTCAAGCAACATCTCATACACTTCAGTTGCTTTTTCGTTCAATTTTTTCACTAAAGGTAAAACAGCAACTCGATATGGTGCAATATTTTTATCTAAACGCATAACAAGTCTTGTTTCATTTTCTAGTTTTTCTTCGTCATAAGCTTCAATTAAGATTGCAAACATTAGACGATCAAGTCCCATAGATGGTTCAATTACGTAAGGTATAAATTTTTCGTTTGTAGTAGGATCTAAATATTCTAAGTTTTCACCGGTTGCGTTTTGGTGAGCATTCAAATCGAAGTTAGTTCGATTGGCAATTCCTAGTAATTCACCTCACCCAAAAGGAAATTGGTATTCAATATCACTAGTAGCCGATGAATAGTGTGACAATTCTTTCGGATCATGAGCTCTTAAACGTATGTTTTGTTCACTTAAACCAAGTTTTTTAACAAATTTCATTGCCTTTTCTATGTAGTAGTTGAAAATTTCATCTGCTTGATTTGGATGAGTGAAAACTTCAAGTTCCATTTGTTCAAATTCACGTGTTCTGAAAATGAAATTACCTGGGGTTACTTCGTTTCTAAAACTTTTACCAACTTGGCCAATACCCATTGGTAATTTTGCTCGCATAGAACGTTGAACATTTTTGAAATTAACCATTATTCCTTGCGTAGTTTCTGGACGTAAATAAATTTTACTTTTGGTCTCTTCAGTAACACCTTGTTTAGTTTCAAACATTAAATTGAATTTTTTGATATCACTTCACTCGGTTTTGGCACCCTCGTATTGTGGAAGATTTTTAACTAGAAAATCTTTCATTTCTTCAAAAGATAATGTTTCAGCAACGATGCTAGGATCAATTTCTTCGATTAATTTATCAGCTCGATATCTCTTGCCATTAACTTTATTTTCAATTAAAGGATCATTGAAATTAACAACGTGGCCTGAAGTAACTCAAACTTGAGGGTTCATTAAAATTTTCGAATCTAATAAGAAGTTATTTTTTTCACTTTGAATAAAGAAACGTTTTCAAACCTGTTCGATATTATCCTTTAATGTAGCTCCCAGAGGACCATAATCTCATGTGTTTGCTAAACCACCATAAATTTCGCTACCTTGAAACACGAAACCTGACGATTTCAAATGACTTATTAATGTATTTATATTTTTTTCTTTATTTAACATATTTCCTCGTGTATTTTCAATTAGAAAATATCTACGTTAGCAATTAATTCGTATGCTCTTAAACCAACAAAAATTATTAATAATAAAAGAATCAATGACACGAATACTAGAGAAAATAATCATCAGAATTTTTTAGGATTTGACATGTAACGTGTTGGTTTAAGTTTTTTATCAGCATCTATCAAGTATGTTTGAACTTCGTGTAAAGTAACATTATCTTTTGTTTCATTTTTATCAGCTTGAACATCTTCATCAAATATTTGTTCTTCTGGTTGTTCTAATTCATCATTATTTTCAACAATTTCTGGTTCAGATGTTATTGATAATTGGTCAATATCGTCTAAATCTGTTTTAGCAACTGACATATCTTCAGAAACAGTTTCAATTAAAATTGGTTCTTCTTCAACAACTTGTTCAACTAAAACTGGTTCAGCATTTTCAATACCTAGAACAGAATATGGGTATGGATTAGAAATGTTAAATACAACTTGTTTATCATTATGAACAACAAATGAAGTTTGGAATTTTAAAAGATCGTTTTCATTTTGATTTAGTAGAGCCAAACCATCATTTTCTGGTTTATCTTCAGCATTGTAATCGATTACTAAATTATCTAAAATTTCATTGAAATCATGTTTGATATTGTCGTAAGCTTGTTTAGTTTCAGCTTTAAATGAGTATTTTTTGTGTGATAGTAGATCATCAAGTAACTCTTGAATGTCATTTAAGTTTTGTTTAGTTCTAAAGAAATCTGCTTGGCTAACAGTTTGACGTTTAAAGTTATTTTTAATTAAGTTTAATTTATCTGAATATTTAGTTAAAGCATGCAATAAATCTTCTTCTGGTAATGAAGTATAGTGAGTCAATTCTAGATAATCACCACCCAATACTTCAGTGTTATTTAGGTCCATATCTGTGTTATTAACATCTTCAAGCGCAATAGTTTCGTCAATCATTTCAGTTTGAATTGATTCAATATCGCTAGTTGATTCGATAGGTGTTTCTTCAATTGCCATAGATTCAGCTTCGATTAAAACTTCATTGTTTGGAATTTCTTCTACTGTTGAAGTTACAACAATTTCTTCAACAACTGGTTGTTCTGCCACTTTAGGTGATTCAACAGCAACATTAGTTTCTCTGTGTACTAATTCAGTTAATGCAGGGTATTTATAATCTTTAACTGGTACAAAAATTACGAATTTATCATCTACGATAACATATGATGTTGAATAAGAAGTCAATGAAAGTTGTTTATCACCTGCTAATTTGTGATATGCTCTTGTTTCAACTGAATCTGATGCTGTATAGTCGATTACGTATTTAGAGAATAGTTCGTTAAAATTCTCAACTATTGAAGCATATAAAACTTTAACTTCTTGTAAATAATTGAATCTTGAAATAGTTAATAAATCATCAATTAAATCTTCGATATGGTCGAAATTATATTTAATTCTGAAGTAATCAGTTTGGCTAATTGTTTGTCTCGTTGTTGCTTGATTAATGGCGCTAAGTAGTTCGTTGTAATTTGCAATTGCTCTATAAATTTCATTTTCATTTAGTCTTGTTAAATATTTAACTTTCAATAAAGTGCTTTTTTCTTTGTTCATATAATCCTCTTCCGTTTGCTTGCCTACTTTTTTGAAAAGACAAAAAAGATTAGCTATATAATTTATTATTAAAATTATATTACAAAACTGCTTTTTTAAATGGTAAATAAATTTAAAATTAAGCACTTAAAATGAGTTAAATTTGTCAAAAGTATTTTCCAACGAAAAATATTAATGACAAAAAAAGCCCTAAATAATAAAATTTTCATGTTTAAATTAATATTTTATAATTCAAATATGAATAAAAAAGGCGACATATTATTTGGAAAAATTATCCGTATAAATTCTGAAGGTTTAACAGTAATAACAAACAAAAATTACATCTTCACCATTCCAATAAAATTAATCACTGACTACAATTGAAAAAATATTTTTTATGAGTTCAGTTTAAAAGATAAGGTCAATTTTTATGTTGAAGAAATTAATCACGAAAATAAAACAGGAATTGGGAATTTCAAACAAAATCACCCATATTACTGCAAAAAGCCTTTCTCCGAAGAATTAAAAGAAACCAAACATGGTTTTAGCACTTTAAAAAAATCAATTGACACAGAAATTAAAAACTACGAAAACCGAGGTAATTAATGTCAAAATTAGAGATCAAGGCGTACAATTATCATCCTGATTTTAGTAACGAAAGTTTGATAAAAAAAGGCGTTGACATTTTGCGAGAAATTAAATTCAAAACTATAGATGGTTTTGAATATTTTGGTTTTCATGAATTAGCACTTAATTTTGGTCAAAATAACACCAATGAATTAAATAATTTTGCCAAAAATATCATTTATAACAATTGCAAAAATATAGTTATTTTTTGTGATACAAGAACAAAAAATAATTTCCAAAGCGCTCATAATTTTGTTTTAAAAAATGATGTACTGGTCGATAAAAAAATTCAATTTTTTTTTATATGTGATGACGAACCTTTTCAAAATTGATTCAATATATTTGAGTATTTAAAAGTAGATATTGATTTTAGTGTAACATCACTTATTTTGAGTAAAATGAATAAATTTAGCAATAAATTTATTGAATTTATCAAGATTTTTTACAATTTTGTTCAGCAAAATTACGGGTATTACAATACACTAAATAAATCGTTTTTTGTTGGTCGTGAAATCGCTGAAAAAAGCATTAAATTTCTGGATATTGAAGAAAATAACATTTTAATTACGCCTGATATTTTGCATCATCGCTTTGCATTTTTTAACGAAATCAATTTGTTGTTAATGCTGATTAAGGGCATAAATATTAATGAAGTCTTGCAAGGATATACAACAGCTACACTTGATTTTGTGTCTGAAAACATTAAGAATAATTATGCATTTCAATACGCATATATGTGTTCTGTCTTAAAAAAAGAGAGAAAACACAATTTACTGATTGGTTCATCACCAGAATTTAGTGAAATTTTCGGCTTATACTCACGAATGAGTAATGAAAAAGATCTAAAATCAGAAAAATGGACTAATTCAATTATTTTCCCTAATGATATTTACACTTATTCGCCATATACTTTAGGAATGGCATCGACATATTTTGCAACATTTTTTAAATTTGAGAAATTTAAAAATGACTATCGAATATCTCCTGAATTAAGTTTTAATGATGGTGTTCCAAAATTAGAACAGAACAGATTAAGTCAATTTACAAAAATCAGCAATCTTGGCATTGCCACAACTTTATCCGAAGTTATCAACGTGCCGACAATAGAAATTAAGCTAATTGAAAACAATGAATCAGTATTAGGTATGCTCATTTGCTTTTTGTACTGAGCAATAGTTTTTGAAGCATATCTCAATAAACAAAATCCATTCGAATTGAATTAGATAAAAGGAGTAAAAATGAAACCAATAAATTTAAAATTAGATAAAGCAATAAATACACAAAATCTACTCAAATTTCAAGACAAAGTAGACAAAATTCACACAGCTTTGATGAATAAAACAGTAGTCGAAAAAGATTGACTTGGTTGATATCAATTACCTTTCAATTTACACAATGACGAATACAATAAAATGCAGAGAATTGCAGAAAAATGAACCAACATGAATATTGATGTATTAGTTGTTATTGGTATTGGCGGTTCTTATTTAGGGGCTGCTGCTGGCTATGAATTTATTTATGGGCCATATAGCCAAAATAAACCAAAAATTGAATTATTATTCAGTGGAAATTCTTTAAGTTCAGATTCCTTAGCATCGCAATTATTGTATGTAGAAAACAAAAAATTTGCTATAAATGTGATTTCAAAAAGTGGAAAAACATTAGAAACTAGTATTGCATTTAGAGAATTTCGTAAATTACTTGAAGCTAAAGTTGGCTCAGTTAGAGCAAAAGAATTAATTGTTGCAACTACTGATAAATCACAAGGAATTTTGTATGACTTGACAGTGAAAAAAGGTTATGAAAAACTAGTTATTCCTAGCGATGTTGGTGGCAGATTCAGTGTATTAAGTCCAGTAGGTTTATTGCCATTTATGTGTGCCGGAATTGACACAGAGCAATTATTAAAAGGAGCACAAAAAGCTCTTAGCGATAATAGCACTAGCAATATCAATTCAAACGATGCTTACTCATACGCCTTAACTCGTTATATTATGGGAAAAGATTATTCGATTGAATTATTAGTAAGCTATGAACCAAAATTGCGTTTTCTTCAAGAATGATGAAAACAATTATTCGCTGAAAGCGAAGGCAAAAATGGACGCGGAATTTTTCCGGCTTCATCACAATTTTCAACTGATTTGCATTCTATAGGTCAATTCATTCAAGATGGTTCAAAAGTTTTATTCGAAACAAATTTAATACTGAAAAACCCTAATCAACATTATTTAATGACACGTGAAAGCGAAGACATTGAAAGATTAAATTATTTAGATGGTAAATCAGTACACAAAGTTAATTGAGCTGTTTTTGAAGCAACAATCAAAGCACACAACGATACATCAAAAATACCGAATATTGTAATCGAATTTGAGAAAATGGATGCTTACAATCTTGGTTATTTATTCCAATTCTTTATGATATCTTTAACAATGTCGGCTTACTTGTTAGGCGTTAATCCATTTAATCAACCTGGTGTTGAAGTGTATAAATCAAATATGACAAAAACTTTAAGTGAAATATAAAAATATCAAGTCCAAAGTGGCTTGATATTTTATATTATTTACTTTCCAAATCTAAATCGTACAGAATCTTATCGATTGAATTTTGCTCAATATCGCGGCTCAGATCATTTTCCATTGTTTGTTCTGATGCATCATCAATAGAATCATGCAATGCTTGAATTTGCGGATCATACTTATTTGCAATATTTTGATTTGAATTATATTCATTGTTTTCTAACTCTGTTGATTGAGTATCTGACTGTTGTGTAAATTTGCTTAAATTATCAGAATCTGAATCTTGTTCAGTGTGTGCATTGGAAATTTGCTCAATATCATTGTTCAATTCCAACAGCTCAGTTTCAGAAGGTTCATCAAATTCATCTGTGTATTCGACACTTTGACTATCGTCAATATCAACTTCAGACGAGTTAGCATCAATATCGCTATTTAGTTCTAATAGCTCAGTTTCAGAAGGTTCATCGAATTCTGCCAACTCATCCTCATCAACATTTGTTTGGTCAAAGTTAGAATCACTTTCTTGATCTACATCATTGTTTAATTCAAAAAGTTCAGTGTCAGAAGGTTCATCAAATTCATCTGTGTATTCGACACTTTGACTATCGTCAATATCGTTATTTAGTTCTAGCAACTCAGTTTCAGAAGGTTCATCAAATTTCGCCGACTCATCCTCATCAACATTTGCTTCATCAAAGTCATTTTCTTGGATTACTTCATTGTTTAATTCAAGAAGCTTAGTGTCAGAAGGCTCATCAAATTCGTTTGTGTATTCTTCTGATTCATTATTGTGATCATAATCATCAATTTGTTGATCTATCTCTTGCTCGCTTGTATTATCAATGTCAACACTCTCATTATCATTCAAGATGTTATTTATTGCAGTATTAATATCTTCACTAAATTGTTGATCTGACTTTTCTGTTTCGCTGTTTGCAAGATCATAATCATGATTTTCAGTTAATAATTGATCATTTTGTGTGATAACTTGTGTACTTTGTTCAGTTACAACTTCTTTTGTTGAATTTCTTCTTAGAATTTCGTCAATATCGTAAGTATCATCAAACTCAGTATTATCATAATTATTGTCTCTAATAAATTTGCTTATATCATCAAGCTCTTTATTCATTTTAAATATTTCCGATGATTCAGCAACAATTTCTTTATCGTATTGATGATTTTCATCGTTAATATCAGTGTGTATATTGAGATTTTGGTCGCTAATTGTTGATTCACTAAGAGAAGATAATTGAATTAGTGTGTCATTTGTAACTTCATTAGTTACTGTTGCGATGTTCTCGTTATTAATATTTTGAGTGTCAACTGTCTCACTTTGTGTTTCTTTGTCTAAAATTTCTGAATTGTCGCTTTGTTCATTTTCAGTGACCGGATTAGACAATTCATTATTGTCAATAAACATCTCCTGACTATTTTCACTTAAATCAGCATATTCATTATTATCTAGATAATTATCCGGCAGAGTTATTAAACTTATTATTTCATCTATTTGGTGTTTATTTTGTTCTCATAATGTTCTGTCAAATTTAAATGTCTTATATTCTTTTGCTGCAATAAATTTAATATTGTCATGGAATTTTAAATACTCACTAGGTTTATTAGCGTATTCGTAATCATCAACAATTAAAGCAAAAATACTTTCTTCGCCTTTTTTCAACATTAAATCAACATTCATTGTCCCTAAATTGTAATGAGTGTGTAATTGTATTCAAGGTTTACCTTTAATTAATTCAAGAATATATTCCTTAATTTCGCCAAATAACTCGCTTTCACTAGCTTCGTTATTTAGGTTAATTCCACGTGTTTGTTCAAGGTCAATAGATAAGAAATCTTTCTTTTCTTGATCGCTTAATTCAAGAAATTCCAATCATTTCTTGAATGTTTCCATGTCTTCATTAATACCGTTCATTCCAGTGATACTTACATCGCTTGAATGCAATGACTTAATAACTACCATTTTTTCTTTAGCTCGTGATATAGCAACATTTAAGGCGTTTCTACCACCAGGGCGACCAACATATGTTGAATAAATTTTCGCATTAGCGTCATAACCTAAAGTTGCAACTACTAAATCGGCTTCATCACCTTGAATATTTTCAATATTTCTCAATAATAAAACGTTGTTTCTCAAAGCATTTTCTAAAGTTGGTCTAGATTCAAAAATTGTTTTAGTGATAGCTTCTTGCTGTTTAGCGTTAAAGCATAGCAAAATCATTTTTTTGTAATTTTTTAAATTTTTCTCAATAATATTCAGTGCAATTTCTGCTTCAACAGTATTTTGTGAATCAATTCATTCCCCATTAGCTTCAATAACTTCAATAGCTTTAGATTGAGAAGTAACATGAGCTGAATCAATAACATCGAGACTAGAATTGTAAAAATGTTTTGAACTAAACGTCATCAATGACGCATGGTTTGAACGATAATTTTTGTTTAATAAAATTGTGTGAACTCCTGTATTTTTAGCAAAATCCAATAGAGATTCAGTAATTCCATACACAGTTTCTTCATCCGTTACCCTGATTCCAAATCAGTTAGATGGTTTCATTTGTTGATCATCACCAGCTAAAATTTTAATTTTCGCTAGATACAACACCGGCAAGCCTTTTTCGATAAAAATTTGGCTAGATTCATCCATTATTGCGTAGTTGAATTCTTCTCGTTCTCAAGCTGATAAATCCGCTTCGGGTGTAACTATAATGATTGGGAATATTTTTTTAATAATACGAGCAAAATTGCTAATGAATTTATATGGTTCTGTTTGCCCATTTCTAATAGTCAATGCAAATTCACCATAGGTTTGTTTGTCTTCATCACTCAGTGTTTCATAACGCTCTACAATTAGGCGCGCCACATGTTTTTTAATTTCTTCTTCATCGCTAACTTGTGGTTTATCTTCTGAAGGTAAAATTGATAATAGTGAACGAATGAATTTAAAATCGGACATTTCGCTATTTCTTGTTATAGCGACCAAATGTTTAATATTTAGATTTGAACCATTGAATTTATCAAATAGCTTATCGGCAATATTAATAACAATTTTTCGTTTTTTATCAAAAAATTTCAAAATGTTAAAACCGTTATTTTTTAACATTCATTTTTGCAGTTCTTTTTTATCTGAAAATTTAATGATTTCTGGGTATTTATAAAAATCAGGCAGGGTTAAAATTGTCTCTCATTTATCCTCCTCTAATTCTTCTAAGTATTGGTTAATTTCTGGGATGATTTTGGTAATTTCAATAAAACGAGAATCTTTAGCATAGTTGCCTATTTCTTTAATGTATCTCAATTCTTTATTGGTTAGAACACGCAAGGCTTTTAATCTAACATCATCGTCAAAATGTTCAATGTAATCAATATATTCTTGCAGTGGTTTATAGAATGATTTTTTGCTTCCTTCTGATGAGTTAAACATAAACAAACAAAATTGTTTTAATGCCCCCATCCGATTAGCTATGACTTCCAAGGCAGCTTTTTTCTGTGAACAAACTACCGCTGTGCGGCCATATATTAAAATATTTGTTAATAGATTGACAATTGTTTGTGATTTACCAGTACCTGGAGGACCTCATATAACAGTGTTTTGTAGCAATGATGAAGCAATAGCTTGATCTTGACTGAAATTAGTTGGCGAAATTTTAAATAAACTCTTTTTAGGATCCAAAATCATTTCGTCAATTTTTTTGACATAACTATTTTTATTGAAAGAAACAGGAATAATAGTTTTGATAGCGTCTTTTTCAATAATTTCAATCATTCTATTACGTATATAACCACCAGCAGGTTGAAATAAACCTAAAACAATACCTGGCGCAAAAGTTAATGCTTCATTAGTAATTTGTTCAGGGTTTAATTGTTCAAAATTAGCACCAATTTCAGTGATATTTGGATAAGTATTGACTCAGATACTTTTTACATCTTCATACAATTCTTTGATTGTTTGACGAGAAAATTTCGAACTTGTATCAACATCAAAATCGTAATGTTTTAGTAAGAAAAATAATTTGTCGTTAGGTTTAATTTCACCTTTTGAAAATAATTTAGGACGGGCATTTTCGAAAGTTAAATAAGCCTCTTTTAAAAACAAAGGAGCATAAATAGATTTATCACCTACATTTACTTTAACGTATAAAAAACCTAAATGGATAGGTCAAATGTTTGTTTGTTCGTTGATTTCTTTTGCTCTGTTAAAAAACATTTTTCACTTAACTGATTGCTTTTGAAATTGCATCTCTAATTCTTCAGATATTTTTTCAATACCTTGTGCAAAATCTTTTTTCAATAAACGTTTTTTAATATCGCTAATTTCTAGATCAAAATCTGCAATAACTTGCATTGCTGATTCATAATCTTGAGTTTGTAATATTTTATCTTTTGCGTGTTTTAATCTTTCTTCAATTAACTCGATTTTAAACTCTTTTTTAGTATAAATTTTCTCAAAAGCTTTTTGACCAAACATCTTGTAAAAATCGAAGAAATAATTATTATCTACACGTGTAAAAACAGCCTTATCATTAGGACTTAAATCCAATAAATTATTCAGTATAGCTTCGAATTTTTTTTGTTTATTACTAAACATACACACCCCCTATTCTTAGTTATTTAATTATAAATTAAATACAAATTTTAATTCATTTTATTTTAAATTTAAGTTGTTTAATGATAATTTTAAATTAAAAATTCCACCTGATGGCGGAATGATTTATATGTTTATTTTCTATATTTAAACACACCTATTATTGAAAGAATCAATGTTAGGGTATTCAATACAAATATAGAGATAAATTGTGAGTGTAAGAAAGAAAATAAAACTTTAATTTGGTTTGGATTTTGGGTTGATTTAATTTTGATTAAATTTGTGCCAGATAGTATCATCAATAACGCTACAACAATAGTTATCAATATGATGATTGAAGGGATTGTGAATCTTTTTTTGAAAAATAAGATAATTGAATAAATAAATGTTAAGAATATTCAAATAAACACTGAAGCAATTACAATAAAACCATACAAAACACCAGCGAAAAAGACTATTTTAACTAATGGTGAAGCCGAAGAGCCAGCGAAGTTCTTGTAAAATTCCATTGTCTCTGAAAAGTTTCTGAAAAAGTTAACAGTTACTGATACAATCCCTGAATAATTTTTTTCTAAATAACGATAAAAATTTGTGTTTCTAAAATTGTTTGAACTATGATCAACCACAACACGAACTAAAAATTGTTCAATAAAAGGAATCAATAATATGACTGCCAAAAATATTGATAATAATAAAATTTTTTTAAAATTTTTGCTTTTCATTTTCACCTCTATGAATTTAACATTTCTTTCAATAATTGGTCATATTTATAAATTCTTTGTGCGTACTCATCAGTATTGAATGGTGGTTGTGTTTGTGTGTGTACTCATAAAATAACTAAGTAATTAACTAACATTTTGTGACGCAATAAAAAGACCTCGTTGTAATCCCCGTATGCTTGCAAAAACTTATCTTCAACTTCTTTACTCATACTGCTTGCCTCAATAATATAGGCCAATTCAAAATGTTTATCACCTAACGTTGCGTATTCTCAATCTATAAAGAAAATTTTATCATTTTGTTCAATCATATTGAAAGGTCATAAATCATTATGTAAAGGCGTATCTTTACGCATGTTGGCTAAAGTTTTGTTGATTGGGCGATAAAAATCCTCAAGCACCTGCACACTACGTTGACATTCTTTTAATTGACGGCGGTAAAACTTCACTCTCGCAGCATGATTAGACGGTGGAAAAGGCAATTTTGATTCGTGAATCTGTCTAACTTGTTTTGCAATTAATTCAGCATTTTCTAAAGTAATTGTTGGTTGAGCTCCTTCAATAAACTCTCAAACGATTTCTTTTTGCTCTTCTTCCAATAATTTGGGTACAAAATCAAATTTTTCAAGCAAGGTGTAATCAATCTTGTGATTGAAACCGTTATAAACTTTTTCTTGAATAAATTTATCTCCGTAACGATATGAAATATTAGTATGTCCTTTTTCAATTTTTATTTTCATATGTCTCCTTAGAATATAATAATTGTTAATTATAATAGATATTATATTAAAATTGAATAGCAATATTTTACACAACAATTTAAAAGGAGGCAAATATGGATAAATCAAAAATTCGAAACTTTGCAATTATCGCACATATTGATCATGGTAAGAGTACATTAGCAGACAGAATTTTGGAACTAACTGAAACTGTTGCTAAAAGAGACTTAGAAGAGCAAATTCTAGACACAATGGATCTAGAACGTGAAAGAGGAATAACGATTAAATTAAACGCAGTCCAAATTAAATATAAAGACTACATTTTTCACTTAATTGATACACCAGGTCACGTCGACTTTACATACGAAGTTTCTCGTTCGCTAGCAGCTACCGAGGGTGCTTTATTGATTGTTGATGCCACCCAAGGTATAGAAGCACAAACGTTGGCAAATGTTTATTTAGCATTAGAAAACAATTTAACAATTATTCCTATCATCAATAAAGTTGACTTACCTTCGGCCGATATTGAAAGAACTAAAGCAGAAATTGAACGTGTAATCGGTTTGCCTACTGATAACGCTGTTGCGGTTTCTGCTAAAACAGGTTTAAACATAGACAAAGTTTTGGAAGCAATTGAAAAATATATTCCCGCTCCTGTCGCTGACGACAATAAACCGTTAAAAGCTTTAATATTTGACTCGTATTTCGATGAATATCGTGGTGTCGTTATGCTTGTGAGAATTGTTGAAGGTAAATTACACAAAAACGACAAAATCAAATTTATGTCCAATAATAAAATTAATCAAGTTGCTGAATTAGGAGTTAAAAGTCCATGAGAGGTTAAAAAAGATTATCTTGAGGCCGGTGAAGTTGGTTGAATTGCTGCCACAATTCGCGACGCGCGCGAAGTGAGTGTTGGTGATACAATCACATTAGTGGATAATCCCGCCGAAAAACCTTTACCTGGTTACAAGAAAAAACAACCAGTGGTCTTTACTGGATTTTATCCAGTAGATACTCGTGATTATATGGAGCTTAAAGAGAGCTTAGAAAAAATAGCATTGAGCGATAGTTCAATTTCTTGAGAACAAGAAACATCAAAAGCATTAGGTTTTGGTTTTAGAGTTGGTTTTTTAGGCATGCTACATATGGAAATTCTTCAAGAAAGACTGAACCGTGAGTATAAAATCGGTGTTATTGCAACATCTCCATCAGTTGAGTATAAAGTTTATCGTACAAACGGCACATTAGAAATGGTATCTAACCCAGCCCTTTTACCTGATAAAACATTCATTGATCGAATAGAAGAACCATACATTTACGCAACTATTATTGTTCCTGACAATTACATTGGTAATGTAATGGAATTGTGTCAAGGAAAACGCGGAATTTATCGTGATATGGAAACTTTGGACGGTAATCGGAGTAAAATTACTTATGAGATGCCTTTAGCTGAAATTGTTGTCGATTTCTTTGACCGATTAAAATCATCAACCAAAGGTTATGCTTCTTTTGAATATGATTTATTTGGCTATAAAGAAACCGATTTAGTTAAAGTTGATGTAATGTTGAATGGAGATAAAATTGATGCCTTTACCATAATTACACACCGCGACAACGCATACTCCCGTGGTAGAGAATTATGTCAAAAACTAAAAGAAGCAATACCTAGACAAAACTTTGAAGTACCAGTGCAAGCAGCTATCGGGGGTAAAATAATTGCTCGTGAAACTATAAAAGCATACCGTAAGGATGTTACAGCTAAATTGTATGGTGGGGATGTTACACGTCGCCAAAAATTATTGAAAAAACAAAAAGAGGGTAAAAAGAGAATGAAAATGTTAGGTTCTGTTGAAGTTCCTCAAGAAGCATTCTTAAAAATTCTTAAAACCAATATTGATTAAAATTTGGAGAAAAAATGGAAAAAATTATTTATATAGATAAACCAATCGATGAGTATGATGCATATCGCGAAAAACATGAACAAAAAACAAACGAATATTTTGATGAACTAACTCGCATTTCGAAAATTAATGTTGAAGAAAATCGTGCGCAATCAAAAAAAATTAACGACTTGTTTGCCAAACACGAAAACGCAAAAAATAAATATAAAAAAATTAAGGCCGGAAGCGTAATCAATATCATTTTATTTATTTTTGCTTTTATAATCGGTGGATTGTTATTATGAATGGGGATTGTATCAAGCGAATCAAAAGTTAATACGATTTTGATTTCGGTTGCGATTCTAAGTCTTCTGATTGGTATAACTTTATTCACTATTCAATTTGCCGTAATACTGAAAAACTTAAAAAATGCCAATGAACTTGAACAAAAATTGCAAGAAGAATACAATAAAGAACGTGAAATCGGGTATGAACAAACTGCTCCTCTTCGCTCTTTATTCGGACCTGGGATGAAGGTTAAATTATTTCGCGAAGCAATCCCATTCATCAAACTTGAAAACTTTTTAAAAAATGAACAACTTGCAAAAATGGTTGAAGAATACGGCATGGGGCGTCTAACAAATTCAGAAAGCAATATTGACTATGTTCAATCAGGAGAAATATACGGTAACCCATTCCTATTTGCTCGTGTATTAGAACACGAATTGGGAACCAAAATTTATACAGGACATTTAACCATTAGATGAACAGAAATGGAAAGGGGTTCAGACGGAAAAATGAGAACAGTTAATAGAAGTGAAGTATTAACTGCAAGCGTTGAAAAGCCATATCCGTTTTTTAATAAGGACACAAAATTCATTTGAGGTTCACAAGCTGCGCCTGATTTGTCATTTGAAAGAAATTTTGCTCACGTCGAGCAATATAGTGACAAAGAAATACGAAAATTAATAAAAAATACTGAAAAATTATTGAAAAAAAGAGAAAAAGACGACATCAATTTCACTTCTCTATCTAACACTGATTTTGAGGCTTTATTCAATGCTTTTGATCGTGATAATCAAACCCAATTCAGACTAGCATTTACTCCTTTAGCTCAACAAAACATGGTTGCTTTGTTACGTGACAAGGAAAAAGGCTTCGGTGATGATTTTACATATGAGAAAAATAAGAAAATAAATATTATTAAACCCGAACATTTAGCTGATGCTTCTTTACAAGACGTTTTAGGCGTTTATTACAATTATGACTATGATGAAATTAAAACTAGTTTCAAAAATGAAATGCAAAATTATTTTAGACATGTTTACTTCACTTTTGCACCAATGTTTTCTGTTCCTATTTTCCAACAAACTAAATCACTAGACTTCATTTATAAAAACTGAATTAACGGTAATTTAAACGAGTATGAACACGAACACCAACTATCATACTTGCCAAGAAGATTATTCACTCACCGTAAAGTTAAAACTAACTCAATCATCAAAACTCAATTTATTCAGAGTGAAGGAGAGCAAGACACAGTTAGAGTTAGCTCATTCGGTTACGATATTAAACCACGTATCGATTATATACCTGTTTATGGTAGCGACGGAAATTATCATGATGTTCCAGTTCACTGAGATGAATATATTCGCTTAGATAACGATGTCTTAGCTAATATAACCAAACTTAATTCAGATCCAACCGATAGAAACGCATATGAAAGCGAAATAAATCAAAAAATTAAACAAAATCAAGATAATAAGGATGATTCCTTATTCTCGCCACATTCAATCATTAATATAATATAATTAAAATGCAAATTAAATTAAAGGAGAAAAAATGGCTAACCAACTAGATGAAATTAACGGCCCAGTAATGGATGGCGGTCGTGACGTCAATGTTATCAACAAACCTATCGAAATTAAAACCGGTGCAGGTTCGATATTTTTTGAAGTTATGCTTTGAATTTTATTTATTATTCCAGGAATAATTTTTCAATTCAAAAAAACAGCAGCCAAAAACCGTTTGGCACAACTTGAACAAAAAATTCAACACAATGCATCACAAATCGACAACTTCTTAGAACAAAGAGTTATTATCCTAACTAACGCTGCATCAATTTTGGATAAATCAATTAATTTAGATAAAGGCGTAATGGAAACAATCGCTGCATACCGTAGCGGAATTAACTTAAACAACGAATCAAAACCTGAAATGTGATCATCAGTAGATTCAGCACTTCGTTCAATTAATGTTCAATTCGAAAATTACCCTAATTTAGAAGCTCACGGGGAATTGAGAGATGTTTTACAACAAAACTCATACCTACAAAAAGAAATTACTGCTGCTAGAGAATTGTATAACGACACAGTATTCCAATGAAATAGAGAAGTTAATGAATGACCTACAAAAATGATTGTAGCTTCAAGATTACACTATACAACAAGAATCCCGTTCGCTACTTCAAAAGAAGTCAAACAACAAGCAAGAACTAATTTCTTCAAATAAACAAAACAAAACAGCCTTATTATTCGGCTGTTTTTGTTTCGTAATTTTCAATCAAACTTATGATTTTACCCACGCCACCGTTTTCTTTATTTGCCCCAACTCAATCAGCATTTAATTTTACATCCTGCGGAGAATTGCCCATAGCAATGAAATAACCAATTTCGGGTTTGGCACTAACATCATTACCAGAATTGCCAATATGTACGCTCTTTAATGGGTCAATATTCAACAATTCACACACAAATTTAGCACCTTTTCCTTTGGTGGCAGCAGCATTTGTAATTTCAATTGAATAACCACCAGAAACCATATGAAAACCTAAATCACTAAATTCTCTCTTTCATCTATTAGCCAATTCATTCATTTGTTCTATAGAAGCGCCAAAAACAATAAACTTATAAATTTTAGCTGCCTTGTTAATTTGCTCATAATTTAGACGTTGATAATTTTTAGCAAAATTACGCATTAAACTTATATTCGATGAGCTATCACAATATAAAATTGGTTCTTCATTGATTATTAAAAATAAATGTTTATCAATAATGCTATTAATAACTGCGTGGTTAAATTGAATTAAATGCTCTTTAATAATTTGGCCTTGATTATTGACAATTTGTGCCCCGACCATCGCCACAGCATATGGCGAATTAATTTGTTGCATTAAATCGTGCAACTTAGCATCGTATTGACGTCCTGTTGAAACAATGAAATACTTATTCTCGTTGACTTTACGTGCGACCATAAGATTAAATTGAGAAATAGGATCATCATAACTAGCTTGGTCAAAAAAAGTACCATCCAGATCGACAAAATAAGCTTGGGGATTAATAGATAATTTATTCATAATCAAAATTATAAAAAATATATTGTAATTTGATTGAAATTAACGCAAAAAAACACTAATTTACGAGCCTAAAATTACTTTTTGGTAAAATATACATATTAAATAATTTTGGAGGTAAAAATGTCATTAAAAGCAGGTATTGTCGGATTACCGAATGTGGGCAAAAGCACCCTTTTTAGTGCTTTAACTAAATATCAAGTTGAGGCAAGCAATTACGCATTTACAACGATTGAGCCTAATATTAGTTCAGTTCCTTTAAAAGATCCACGTTTATATAAATTAGCCTCACTGGCTAAGCCAAATAAAATTGTGCCTGCAACCTTTGACTTTGTTGACATCGCCGGTTTAGTTCAAGGTGCTTCGCGTGGTGAAGGTCTTGGTAATAAATTTTTAGGAAACATTCGTGAAGTTGATGCAATTATTCATGTTGTTCGCTGTTTTGAAAATAAAGACATAATGCACGTGGCTAACGAAATTAACCCTGTTAATGATAAAGAAGTTATTAATCTTGAATTAATTTTGGCTGATTTAGAAACTGTTAAAAATATACAAAATAGAGTAGCAAAAAAAGCCAAAGCAGGAGATAAATTGGCAATTTTAGAACAAAATTTATGTGTTAAACTACAACAAAATTTAGAAAATTCAATTCCGGTAAGACAACTAACAAATATTAGTGTCGAAGAAGAAAAAATTATGCGTGGTTATCATTTACTAACTGCTAAACCAATGATTTATGTTGCCAACTTATCAAGCGAACAAATAGCTAATTACAAAGAAGATGCGTTATACAATAAGTTTGTTCAGTCTCTAGATGAAAATGACAAAGTATTGCCAATTAGTGTGCAACTTGAAAGCGAAATTACGCAAATGGATGAAGATGAAGCGGCTGAATGACTTGATTCATATGCTATTAAATATAGTGGCCTAGATTTATTAACTCGTGAAGCCTTTGATTTATTAAAATTAAAAACTTATTTTACTGTTGGTGAAATAGAAGTTAGAGCCTGAGTTTTCAATGATGGTATGTTAGCACCACAATGTGCCGGAATTATTCATAGTGATTTTGAAAAAAAATTCATTAAAGCTGATATTATCAGTTATGATGATTTTGTTACCTTTGGTTCAGAAAACGCAGTTAAAGCTGCTGGTAAAATCCGTTCAGAGGGGAAAAATTACATTATGCAAGATGGCGATATTTGCCACTTTAAATTCGGAAAATAATAGCCTTCGGGCTTAAATGGGGGTTTAGTATAGTGGTAGTACTGCAGTCTCCAAAACTGCTTGCAAGGGTTCGATTCCTTTAACCCCTGCCATTTGAAAAAAGGCTGTTAAAAGCAGCTTTTTTTCATTAAACTAGATAATGATATAATTATTTCGATTAAATTACAAAGGAGAAAAATGAAAGAGTTAGAAAAAGCGAAAAAGATTGCTGTTCCGTTATTAGTTTTAAGCATCATTCTTTATTGTTCAATGATAATATTTGTTTATGGACAAGGACTTTGATTTGTAAAATTCGCAGGAACAACTTCAAACGAATCGAATAGAGAAGAAGTACGCTCACTTAGCGTAGCATTACTGATATTCATACCATTGATATTACTTGGTATTTGAATTAGTGCATTAGTTTTACAAATTTTATTAACGATCCGCGCAAGTAAAATTGACCAAACAGCAATGATATTATTAATTGTTGGTTTCGTGGTTCCTATTGTATCAATAGTTGGAACAATCTTTATATTAGTCAAAAAAGATAATGACCCAAAACCACTTAACAGTGATAGCATTGAAACTACAGCCGAAAATATTACTGAAATTGATAAAAATTAATTAAAAAAAATCGCATCAGCGATTTTTTTAATCCGTTTGACTTGTACGATAAAGATTGTAAGATAATGATTTATTAAAAGATAGAACATCTAACCATTTACTTTGTTTTTCAATTTTTTGTTTTAACCTATCGTGATTTTTTTTGTCGGTTATTTCTTTTATTCGTTCTAATTTATACACAAAACTATTAATTAATATCAGAACCATAAAAACATAAATCCCACTAAAACCAAACAAAAAAACAATAAAGCCATAGGCGATATATCAACTTCTAATATTTTCCTGAGCAAAAGGAAAAACCTTGTTAACCCATAAAAAAGAAATAACAACAGTGATAATTGAACTAACAACTAAAACAAGATAATAGATCTTGCCAAAATATTTATATTTTTCGTACTTATTCTTTTCTAGATTTTGCATGTTGAATTATTATACTAGAATTAATGCGATATTTTTAAGGTATTTTTGTTAAGGTGTTTTTGTATAACTCATATGGATATGTTGCTCAAAAAATGTTTTTATGTTTCATATTCATAGATTAAACAAATATAAATAAAATAATTAATTGAAATTTTTATACGATAATAACCAACAATATGTTTGATATTTCCATAAACATATTTATTAAAAACATCAAAGCTATATGCAATGATGTTTAAATTATAAATTAATTAAGCTGTTGCGTGTTCATCAGCAGGAGCTGGTTGTCCTTCACCTGTAGAAGTTGATCCACCTTCGTGGCCTTGTGCGCCGTCAGCAGGAGCTGGTTGTCCTTCACCTGTAGAAGTTGATCCACCTTCGTGGCCTTGTGCACCGTCAGCAGGAGCTGGTTGTCCTTCACCTGTAGAAACTGATCCACCTTCATTACCAGTTGTTGAAGGGTTAGTTTGTGTTGTGCCTTGGTTTCCAGTTGTTGTACCGTTGTCGGCTGGTGTTGTTGATGGGTTAGTTGGTGTTGTACCTTGGCCGCCAGCTGGTGTATCAGGTTTTGCTGGAGTTTCTTTATCTTTATTAGCAGCACATGCACTTGCGACAAATGGGATTGTTGTTAGTGAGCTAAGTGCTGCTAATGTTAATGATAACTTAAATTTTTTCATGTTTTTCCTTTCAGTATTTTTTTATGATAAAATTATACGTAAATTTTAATATTAATGAATAAATTTATCGATAAAAATATCAATATTTTTTGCAAAAATAGCGTTAATATGCATTATTTCCACATTATTATTAATTATTTTTTCAAAATTGCAAAATTGCTTGATTTTAGCATTTTTTTAAGAGAGTAAATAATTGTGTTTTGTAATTTTATTTAATTAAAAAACAGAAGAACAAGCTTCTGTTTAGTGTTTTTTTGCCCGTGGGCAAAGAAAATTATTAGGTTAAAGATAGAGTTTCGAATTTTCCACCAGCAGCTTCAATTGCTTCTTTAGCACTTTGTGAGGCAGCGTGGGCAAAAACAGAAAGTTTTTTAGTAAGTTTACCGTTTGCTAGAACTTTGATTGGTAAGTTTCTTTTAATTAAATTAGCTTCAATTAAGGTTTCGATATTAACAGTATCATTAGCACTAAATCTTTGTTCTAAATCTTTTAAGTTTACAACTTGGTATTCAACGTGGTTAACATTAGTAAATCCACGTTTTCCGATACGACGGAATCAAGGAGTTTGTCCCCCTTCGAAACCAGGTCTGTGTCCGTGACGTTTATTTTGTCCTGATTGTCCTTTACCTGCTTGTTTACCTTTACCAGCGGCATGACCTCTACCTACACGGTGTTTATCTTTACGTGATCCGGCAGTTGGTTTTAATTCATGTAATTTTATTTCCATAATATTTCCTTTCATGTAATTACTAATTCGAAAAGTACTTTTGAAACTTGTGTTTCAAGTTGCTTAACTAAATTAATAATTATCTTAGGTCTTTAACTTCTTTACCTCTGATATCGGCAATAGCTTCAGCAGTACGCATTTGAGTTAGGGCTTTTAAAGTTGCTCTAACAATGTTTGATTTTGAACGTGAACCATATGTTTTTGAATAAACGTCGGTGTAACCAGCAAGTTCAACAACTGCACGAACAGTTGAAGAAGCAACAATCCCTGTCCCTTTTGAAGCAGGTTTAAGCATAACTTTAGATGCTAGGAATTTTGCTTCATTTTCGTGTGGAACTGTCCCTTTAACAACTGGTAAAGTAATTAAATTGTTTTTAGCATCTTTAATTGCTTTTTTAATTGAATCAGGAACTTCGTTAGCTTTTCCGTGTCCAAATCCAACACGACCTTTTTTGTCTCCGACAACAACAAAGGTTGAGAATGAGAATCTACGTCCACCTTTTACAGTTTTAGAAACTCTCGAGATTGAAATAACTTTTTCACTGAAACCATCATTGAAATTGTCATTTCTACGACGAGCTGGACGAGCTGAACGTTCACGATTGTTTCTTGGTTTTGCTTCTTTTTTAGCTTCGACTTTTGCTGGGTTTGCTTTAACCACTTCGGTAGTTGCAGCTGCGTTTTGGTTTACTTGTGACATTAGAATTTAACTCCTTTCACGTTTTCTCTGACTGCTTCAGCGAACGCTTTTACACGCCCGTGGTAAATGTAACCTGAACGGTCAAAAACGATTTGAGTTAGATTTAGTTCGTTAATTTTTTGTGCCATTAATTTTCCTGCTTCAGCAGCTGAAGCGATGTTACCATGAAATTCACCTTTTACTAAAGTAGAAACACTAGCTAGTGTTACGCCTTTAGAATCATCAATTAATTGTGCGTAGAAGTTTTGGTGTGATTTGAAAACGCTCAAACGTGGTTTAGAAGCGGTACCAATGATTGATTGACGCTCACGTAAATGTTTCTTTTGACGAGCTTGGTTTCTTGATAATATAGCCATATTTTTATTTTCCTTTCACAACTACTTAGCAGCAGTTTTCCCTTCTTTACGACGAATAACTTCATCTTTGTAAGCAATTCCTTTTCCTGAGTAAGGACTAGGTTTTCTAGTAGCACGTACAATTGCAGCGAATTGTCCAACGCTTTCTTTTGAAATTGATGATAATGTGATTTCAGTTGGTTTTGGTAACTCAACGTTAACATCGGCTGGAATGTCTAGTAATTCTAAATGTGATTTACCAACTGCTAATTCTAATTGTTGTCCTTTAAGTACAGCTTTGTAACCAACCCCTTTAATTACTAATTCTTTTTTGAAACCTTGTGAAACACCAATTAGCATATTGCTAATTAATGCGTTAGTAGTTCCGTGTAATTGTTTGGTTGATTTTTCTTCGTTTGCTCTTAAAGTGCTAATTTTGTCTTCTTCAATTTTAATGGCGATTAAAGGTGAAAAAGTTGCTTCTAAGCTTCCTAATTTACCTTTAGCACTAAAAGTTGTACCTTCTAGCTTAACTTCAACGCCTTGAGGGATGCTTAATATTCTGTTTCCAACACGTGACATATTAACCCCCTATCAAATGATAGCGATAACTTCACCGCCAACATTTTCCTTGCGTGCTTGTTTTTCAGTCATCATTCCTTTTGAGGTAGAAACGATAGCTGTTCCGTATCCTGATAATACGTTTGGTAGTTCTTGAGCTGAAGAATAAACTCTTAAACCAGGTTTTGAAATACGTTTGAAATCAATGATTGCTCTTTGGTTTCCTTTGTATTTTAAACTTACTTCTAATACTTTATTGATTCCTTCGCCTTTAACATTTAAGGCTTGGATGTAACCTTCTGCTAAAAGAATTTCTAGGATTCTTTGTTTTTTATTTGAGAATGGAATGTTAACTGATTTGAATTTTCTTTGGTTGGCGTTTTTAATACGCACAATCATATCTGAGATTGGATCTGTAATAAACATAATTATCAACTCGCTTTCTTGTATCCTGGAATTTGTCCAGCGTGTGCTTTAACACGGAAACAAATACGGCAGATTTTAAATTTTCTTAAAACTGCGTGTGGACGACCACATATTTCACAACGAGTGTAAAAACGGGTTGAAAATTTCGCGTGTTTTTTTTGTTTTGCTTTTAGTGATACTTTAGCCATTATTTATCTCCTTTAACAAATCTCATTCCAAGTAGTTCAAGTAATCTTTTAGCTTGTGCATCTGAATTTGTAGATGTGATTAGTTGAACATCTAATCCTTTAATTCTTCTAATTTTGTCAAAATCAATTTCTGGGAAAATGATTTCTTCTTTAATACCTAATGAGTAATTCCCTCTACCATCAAAGGCTTTAGGATTAGCACCACGAAAATCACGAATACGAGGCATTGCAATGTGAATTAATTTTTCTAAAAAGTCTCACATTCTATCTCTACGAAGAGTAACTTTACCCCCCATAGGCATGCCTTCTCTTAATTTTCATGAAGCGTTTGATTTTCTAGCAACAGTTTGGAAAGGTTTTTGGCCAGAAATTAATGTTAATTCGTTTAGAACTTCTTCGATTGCTTTTGAATTTGTTACTTCTCTACCTGCGGTCATATTTAAAACGATTTTTTCAAGACGTGGAACTTGCATAATTGATTTAAATTTAAATTCTTCCATTAAAGCTGGAACGATTTTGTCATTGTAATGTTTCTTTAAGTTCATAATTAATATTCCTTATTAGTTTTCTTGATAATTCTTGTTTTTTGACCATTTTTTGCCACTTGATATCCGATTCTTGAATACACAGGAGCACTAGTTTTAGTACCTTTTTTAGCAACTACTGCCACGTTTGAAGCGTGGATAGGACCTTCTTGTTTTTTAATGCTTCCTTCGCTTGCTTGTGATGGTTTTTTATGTTTAATTTGCATGTTAACATCTTTGATGTATACTGTATTATTTTTAGCATCTACACGAACGATACGCCCTTGTTCTCATTTGTGAGAACCGGCAATAACGATAACTTCGTCATTTTTCTTGAATTTCATCTTCATATCGCTCTCCTATAATACTTCCGGTGCAAGAGAAACAATTTTTAAATATCCCTTGTCACGTAATTCACGAGCAACTGGTCCAAAGACACGAGTTCCTCTCATTGATTTATCATCTTTAATAATAACTACAGCATTGTCATCAAATTTAATGTGTGATCCGTTTGGTCTTTTAATACCGTAACGTGATCTAACAATCACAGCTTTAACTACTTGACCTTCTTTAACAGCACCGTTAGGTAATGCTTTTTTAACTGAACACACGATTACGTCACCAATATTAGCAGTTTTTTTACGTGATCCGCCTAATACTCTAATTACACCAACTTCTTTAGCTCCTGAGTTATCAGCAACTTTTAATTTAGATAGTTCAATAACCATTATTCTTCACCTCTTTGTACTTTGTGTTTAATTTCTACTAAACGGAAGTGTTTGGTTTTTGAAAGTGGACGTGTTTCCATGATGCTAACGATGTCACCAACTGATGCTAGTAATTTTTCATCATGAACAGCAAAACGTTTAACAACTCTATATCTTTTTGAATATAAGTTGTGTGAACGGTAGCTTTCCACTTCGACAAAAATAGTTTTATCACCACGAACAGATGTAACTTTACCTGTTAGAGTTTTACGTGTTGTTAATCTTTCCATTATTTGTCTCCTTTAAGTTGTGCAATAGCAGTTAGAGCTTTAGCGATATCTTTTTTAACTGCGTTAATTTTGTGACTTTGGTCTAATTGTCCAGTTCTGTTTTTAAAACGAAGGGTTAGTAATTCTGCTTTTAGGTCGTTAACTAGTTTTTGTAATTCTTCAACTGATTTCGCTTTTAAATCTTTAAAAACCATTATTGTTGACCTCCTTGTGAATCTTCTTTAGTAACAATTTTTCATTTAACAGGTAATTTGTGACCACCTAAACGAAGTGCATCACGAGCAATCTCTTCTTTAACACCTGATACTTCAAACATCATAGTGTTAACTTTAACTGGTGTATATCATTTTTCTGGTGACCCTTTACCTGATCCCATACGTACACCAATTGGTTTTGATGTTTTTTGGAAGTGAGGGAAGATTCTAATGAAAACTTGCCCTTCACGACCCATACGACGAGTAATCGCAATACGGGCTGATTCGATTTGACGAGCATCTACTCATGCTGATGTAACAGCTTGAAGTCCGAACTCACCAAATGATACTTTATTACCTTTATGTGCTTTACGTTTGTCGTGACGTAATAAGAAAGGTTTTCTGTATTTAGTTCTTTTTGGTTGAAGCATTGTTTAATCCCCCTTCCAAAATTTCACCTTTAGAAATTCACACTTTAACACCAATAGCACCATATGTTGTACGAGCGGTTGCTTGTGCGTAATCAACATCTTGTCTTAAGGTGTGTAGTTTCATTTCACCACGTGAATATCCTTCGGTACGAGCCATATCAACACCGTTTAGACGGCCTGAAACAGCGGTTTTAATACCTTTTGCTCTTGCTTTTAACGCTTCATTAATAACGTATTTTTGAGCAATTCTGAAGCTTTCACGATTTTCTAATTTAATCGCAATTGCTTCGGCAGCTAAACGAGCATTTAATTCTGGTTTAGCAATTTGGTTAACTTGTAGATTAATATCAAGTTTTTTGTCTTTTAAGTGTTTGTGTAGAGCAACATTTAATGCGTTAATGTTAGCACCACCTTCACCTAAAATTCTTGCTGGACTAGCAACATGTAAAACAACAGTTATTTTATTTGCTTGTGTTCTTTTAATTTCGATTTGACCGATTTGGTATTTACGTACTAATTTATCAAAGAATTTGTAAATTTTGTCATCTTGAACTAATAATGTACCAAATTCTTTTTTCTCTGCAAATCATGTTGTATTACGTTGTTTGGTTACGCCGTAACGAAAACCATTTGGATTAACTTTTTGTCCCATAATTTTGCCTTTCTTAGTTTCTTTCTTCTAAAACTACTGATAAATTTGATGTACGTTTGAAAATTGAAAATGCTCTACCTTGTGAGTGAGGTTGAAATCTTTTAAGTGTTGGACCTTCATTAACTAAAACTTCTTTAACAAATAATTTAGATGCGTCCATTCCATGGTTGTTTGTTGCGTTTGCAACTGCTGAATTGATTAATTTAATAAATAAACCCGATGCTTTTTTGTTGGTGTTTTTAAGAATACCTAATGCTACCCGCACATCTTTTCCACGGAAAAGAGCGGCAACTAAAGCAGCTTTACGTACGCTAATACGTTGAATTTTAACGTGTGCTTTTGCTTGCATAATTATTTTTTACCTTTATCAGCACCATGACCTGTGTAGGTTCTAGTTGGTGAAAATTCACCAAGTTTGTGTCCTACCATATCGTCAGTTACATAAACATCAATAAAGCTTTTACCGTTGTGTACTTGGAATGTTAAACCAACAAAATTTGGGAAGATTGTTGAACGTCTTGATCAAGTTTTGATTGGTTTTTTTGCTGCGCCACCTTCGACGATAGCTTCAACTTTTTTCATTAAGTGGTCGTCGACAAATGGACCTTTTTTAAGACTACGAGCCATTATTTAGCATCCTTTCTTCTTCTTAGAATCAATTTGTTTGAAGATTTTTTAGTTTTTCTAGTTTTAACACCAAGAGCTTTTTTACCTCAAGGTGTAAGAGGTGATTTACGTCCAATAGGTTGTTTACCTTCACCACCACCATGTGGGTGATCTACTGGGTTCATTACTGAACCACGTACAGTAGGACGAATACCTTTGTAACGATTTCTACCTGCTTTACCTAAGTTAACTAGTAGATGTTCTTCATTTCCAACTTCACCAATTGTAGCACGAGCTCTTGCTAAAATACGACGTGTTTCGCCTGATTTTAGACGTAGAACTACATATTTACCATCATCGTCTTTACCTAAAATTTGAGCACTAGCCCCAGCTGAACGAGCGATAATTCCGCCCCCTCCTGGTTGCATTTCAATGTTGTGTACTAATGTACCTTCAGGAATTGATGATAAAGGTAGTGTGTTACCTACTAAAATATCAACATCGTTTCCTGAAATAACTGTTTGTCCTACTTTAAGACCTTTCGGTGTTAAAATGTATCTTTTTTCTCCATCAGCGTATGCTAATAATGAAATATTAGCCGAACGGTTTGGATCGTATTCAATTGACTTAACCACTGCTGGAATATTGTCTTTATTACGTTTAAAGTCAATTAATCTGTAAAATCTCTTTACACGACCTCCATGGTGTCTTACTGTAATTTTCCCTTGGTTATTACGACCAGCTGGGTTTTTCAAAATTACTAGTAATGATTTTTCAGGAGCATGTCCTGAAAGATTTTTACCATAGTCAAGAGATGACATATTACGACGACCGTTAGTAGTTGGCTTGTAATGTTTAATTGCCATTATTCTCTCCTTTGCTTAAATATATATGAGGAATTTGTCATTTAAGCAATTTAAAATCCTCTTAAATTATTTTTCATCTTTTTTTGATGATTTTTTAGTTGTTTTTTTAGCAGCAATTTTTTGTGCTAATTTTTCTTCAGCTGCTTGATCTGCTTGTTTAACTTCTTGAGCTTTAGCAGCTTTTTGAGCCATTTTCGCTTCGTCTTGTGCTTCTGCTTCGTTAGGGTAGAAAACAATTTTGTCTTCTTTAGCTAAAGTAACAATAGCTTTTTTGTAACGGTTTGTAAAACCGTTGAAACGCCCAACTCTTTTGGCTTTTTTACCAACTTTAATTGTGTTAACATTTTCCACTTTTACTTGGAAAATAAATTCCACTGCATTTTTAATTTGGTATTTGTTAGCGTGATAATCAACTTCGAAAGTGTATTTATTTTCTTGTTGTAGAAGGTTTGTTTTTTCGGTTAGGATCGGTTTACGAATAATTTGAGTTAATTCCATTATTTAGCTCTCCCTTCGAATGTTTGTAGTCCTTCATTTGATAATACTAACACGTCAGCTCAAATTAAAGCTTCAACAGTAACTGATGCTGGTTTGATAACCGTAACGTTAGCTACGTTTGCTAGTGATTTATATACATTAACATCACTTGAAACAACTAATACGTGTTTTACGTTAGCAATATTTAAACTTTGTAGTTTAGCAACTGCGTTTTTGGTTGAAATGGTTTCTAATTTGAAATCATCAACTAAAACAGCTTTGTCTTGTGCTAATAAGGTTAAAGCACTCAAGAAGGCTGCTCTTTTAACTTTTTTGTTAACTTTTAGACTGTAGTTTCTTTCAGTTCTAGGTCCAAAAGCACGTCCACCACCTACTCAAATTGGTGATCTGGTTGAACCAGCACGAGCACGTCCTGTACCTTTTTGTCTTCATGGTTTTTTACCACCACCTCTAACTTCAGCACGTGTTTTAACTGAGTGAGTTCCTTGTCTTTTTGAAGCTCTCTCTGACATAATTGTGTCAAAAATTGCTTGTTCGTAAATTTTTTCTAAACTAAATACATTAGCAGGTAATTTAGAATTGTCAAATTCAAATTTAGCATTTTCATCGACTTTTTTAACTTCTACTTTTTTAGCTTTAGTTTCTTTTGTTTTATTAGTTGAAACATCAACTAGTTTTTCTTCGTTTAAGAATTTAATTGTTTCTTCGTCTTTAACGTTTTTAGATGCTAAAGTGTCGATAATAGTTTTAACTTTAGTTGTAGCAATTGAACCAGAGAATTTACCATCTCTGTGGAATCAAACTCTTGATTCACCTTCAAGTTTAGCAGCATCTTTTTCAAATTCTTCTAAACCTTCTTTAAAAGTTTTGAAGTTTTTGGCTTTTTTAACACCTTCTTTTTTAAGGTTGAATGAGATGTTTCTGTCTTTGTCGAATTTTTCTGATAAATAGAATTTATTAACAGCCATTATTTATCTCCTTCTGCAGCTTCATTTGCTTCTGCTTCAAGAATTAGAGGTTCTAATTCATTTGAACGCATTCCAACTTTAACTTCAATACCGTATTTTTTTGCTCTTTCAACTAAGTCATTCATTTTAACAACTTCTTCAACGTCAACCAAGACAACTGGTTTGTGCGCTGGTAAACCTTTAACAGCTTCTTTAACGATAACTAGTGATTTTTTAGGTCCTGGAATTGAACCTTTAACTAATAAAATGTTATTAACAACATCTACCTTAACTACTTCTAAGTTTTGTACTGTGGTTTGAACAGCACCTAAATGTCCAGGCATTGTCATACCTTTGAAAACCTTGTTTCCGGCGATATCACCAAGTGATCCTGTTTGTCTAACTGGTTGGCTACCACCACCACCACCGTGTGATTTAGGTCCGATGTGTTGGTTTCATCTTTTAATTGTACCGGCGAAACCTTTACCTTTTGAAGTTCCGGTAATGTCAACTAATTGTCCTGATGTAAAAATATCTGCTTTAATTAGTTGTCCTAATTCGTAACCTTCCATGCCACGAATTTCTTTAATGTAGCGCTTAGGTGTTGTGTTAGCTTGTTTAAATTGACCAGCAAGTGGTTTATTAACTGCACTAGCTTTTAATTCTTCAACAGCTAATTGTGTTGCAACATATCCATTTTTATCAGCTGTTAGAACTTTTGACACAACATTTGGTTTAACTTCGATTACTGTAACTGGAACTGATAGTCCTTCTTCAGTAAAAATTTGAGTCATACCAATTTTACGTCCTAAGATTCCTTTCATATTTTCTCCTTCACGTTATAAATAACGACCATTGCTTCATTTGAAGTTGGATTTGTTTAAAATAAATTAATTAATTTGTTTTAATGTCGCTGATTTGTACTCCAGCTGGAAATTCGAATCTACGAATTTGGTCTAAAGTTTTCGCATCAGCATCAATTAGAGTAACGATTCTTTGGTGTACTCTTGCTTCGAATTGTTCACGAGATTTTTTATTAATGTGTACAGATCTAAGAATTGTAACAACGTGTCTTCTTGTTGGCACAGCTACAGGACCTGAGAACTTAACATTATTTTTTTGTGCGATTTCAACTATTTTTTTCGCAGCAAAATCAAGTTGTTCATGTTCGAAAGCTTTTAGCTTGATATTGATTTTACTCATGTTGTCTCCTTTGTTCATTTTTGAACGATACTCCACATAAATTTCTTAAGCAGTCCTCAACAACTCATGGCCGCTTAACAACCTTACGCTTCTAAGTATAGTTGCTTAAATATTCTAATATAAAATCAAAAAAAGCGAAACTAAAAAAATAAATATTTTTAACACGAAACACCAATAAGCGTTGTTGATTCTCATTTTTTCATTTTTTTTGGAACACCGACAAGCGTTGTTGAATAAGAATGGAGCAACGAAATATAATAAGTAATATAATATAATAATTAAATAAAGAGAAATAATAGATGTTGCTGTCTTTTCGGAAAAAAATAATGTTATTGGGCTAAAAATAATAAAAAAATTTTTTCTTAGCAAAAAAGACATGAAAACTTTTTAGTATAGCGAAAGGAAATTATGGACAAAGATCAAAAAGAAATAAAATTAAATCCTGCTGTACAAGAAGCAATCAGTGAAATAACTAAAAAATTTGGTAAAGAGGCAATAACTTTTTTTGACTCACAAGATTTAGATGCTACCGTTGATGTTATTCCAAGTGGTTCGTATTTATTAAACCAAGCATTAGGGATTGGTGGCTATCCACAAGGTCGAATTATCGAAATTTTTGGACCGGAAAGTGGCGGAAAAACTACTTTGTGTTTGCACGCTATTGCCGAGGTGCAAAAAAAAGGTGGTGTGGCAGCTTTTATCGATGCCGAACATTCAATTGACCCTGTTTATGCCAAAAATTTAGGAATTGACCCTAATAAAGTCATAATCTCGCAGCCAGATAGTGGCGAACAAGCCTTGGACATTGTCGATTACTTGGCAAAAAGCGGTGCAATCGATTTAATCATAGTCGATTCCGTTGCCGCTTTAGTTCCTGAAGCCGAACTAAACGGCGAAGTTGGTGATAACCAAATTGGATTACACGCACGTTTGATGTCAAAATCATTAAGAAAAATTGTAGCATCGTTAAATAAAACTAATACCACGATCATTTTTGTCAATCAAATACGGGAAAAAATTGGTGTAATGTTTGGTAACCCTGAAACCACAACCGGAGGTCGAGCCTTGAAATTTTACGCATCGATCAGATTAGAAGTGCGTCGTGTTTCAAGTATTGTTGAAGGTAAAGAAATTGTGGGAAATGACATTAAAGTAAAAGTTGTTAAAAATAAACTTGCTGCCCCATTTAAATCATTCCAAACTGAAATAATTTTCGGTAAAGGAATTGACTCATTAGGTGAATTAATTGAGTTAGCAACTCAAAAAGGAGTACTAGTTAAAAAAGGTTCTTGGTTTGCTTATAAAGGCGAAAATATTTGTCAAGGTAAAAAAGCCCTAAAAGATATATTGAGTCAAAATCCGGAGTTGCGCAGCGAATTAGAAACACTGAGTTTGTAATTTATTAAAAATCAAAATAAATTCCGTTACTTTGATAATAGTCTAACAATTCGTGCTTTATTAGGGCAACAATACTGTCATTAGCCATAGCAAGAAATTTATCTAAATCATAAAACATAAAATAAATTGTTTTTAACTCTTTATTTCATCTAATGCTTTTTTTGTGATTATCACACAAAAAGCCGCCTAAATATCAACTAAAATCGCACAAATTTGTGTATTTTTGGCAAATAACACACCTATCAGGAATTGGCATAAGACCAAAATATGATAAGGCATTGGCCAGGACAAATAAAAGCAATCTTTCATTATAACCTTCGTGTAATTTTTGAATAGCAGATCAGTAAGCATCAAAAAGTCTTACTGATTTATTTTTAATTTTTTCAAAAATTACCAGTATTTTACTGACAAATTTCAAATTTTGTTCATTGCTATAATCAACATTTTCGAGTAAATTTGAACGTTTAAGACGGCCAACACTATTGATTCTGCGAGCCTTAAAATATTCAATTTGTGCTACTGAGCCAATTTGTAAATTAGCACGGTTTTTAGATTGTGCTTTATTAATGCCTTTTGCTAATAATCTAATGCGACCACTCGTAGTGAAAAAATCAACAAAAGAATCGTCAACACTTGTTGGCGAATCACTGATTCCTAAAATGATTGCGTTTTCTATTGTTTCTGCCATATTTTTATATAATACATTATATTTATAATTTAATATATAATATGATAACTTTATTTACTCGTTGGCACTAAATAAAGTAATGGAGGCAAAGTGGATAAATTAGATGTAAGCAAAATTTTTATTGACATTCTCGAAACAACACCTGGCGTTTTTAGTATTAAATGTCCTTACGATGAACAATCACACATTCATGATGATTGTGTGATTGTAAATTCGCGTGATAACGTGTGAGATTTTACAGCTTCAATAACAATTTTAAAAAATAGTAACTTAAAAAATATTGTTACTTCGATTAATTCTTTACTAAGATTCGCACTTAGAAAGAAAAATCAAAAATTAGGAAAACTAAATATTTTAATAGGAGGTCTAAATAATGACTAATAAATTAGACGGTAAAATGTTTTATGATTTGTGTCTGTCCGGGGCAAATAATTTAATTAATGCAAAAAACAGAATTGATGCATTAAATGTTTTTCCGGTGCCTGATGGCGATACTGGAACAAACATGTCTTCAACAGTGAAATCAGCTATCGATGCAATTGACCGCAGCAACGCTAACTTGGGAGAAGTGGCGAAAAAGTTTTCTAAAAGCATGCTATTTGGTGCTCGTGGAAATTCAGGAGTTATTTTAAGTCAAATTTTTAAAGGATTTTCACTTGCTTTCGAAAATGAAAAAAGTGTTGATGTTCTAGGTTTGTTAAATGGATTTAAAAAAGCTACTGAAAAAGCTTATGCTTCAGTGTTGAAACCAATTGAAGGAACTATATTAACCGTTATTCGTGAAACAACCGAGGAGTTAACTAAGATTATTGATAAAAATACAACTTTTGAAGTATTTTTCGAATTAGCAGAAAAATTTGCTCGTAAAGCTTGTGACAATACACCTAACTTATTAAAAGTTTTACGTGAAGTTGGTGTTACCGATTCAGGTGGTGAAGGTTTTTACACAATTTTAGTAGGGATGAATTCATTTATCAAAGGACAACCAATTGCAATTAGTGAAGAGTCAAGCGATGTAAATACTTTCATTCAAGATGGCGAAGTTTATGATGGCGAATTTGGTTACTGTACAGAATTTATAATTGAGCTAAATGATTGCAAAAATTTTGACAAAAAATATTTTGAAAAAGAAATCGGAAAACAAGCCACAAGTTTAGTTGTTGTTCAAGATAATGAAATTTTAAAAGTACACGGACATACCTTAAAACCAGGTAGTTTGTTGAATTTTGGTCAAAAATACGGTGAATTTATCAAAATTAAGTCTGAAAATATGAGTTTACAAGCCGAACAAACACGTAATAAAAATGTTACTTTATCAAACGCTGTCTTATCTGAGGACGAAAAAGAATGCGCAATTATTTCATGTAATTTAGGAGCGGGCATAATTTCGAGAATGCGTGAGCTGGGCTGCGATGCGATTATTGAAAGTGGTCAAACACAAAATCCATCAGCCCAGGATATTGTTGACGCAATTAATTCAGTAAATTCGAAAAATGTTTTTGTTTTACCTAATAACTCAAACATTTTCCTAGCTTCTGAACAAGCCGGAAAAATTATCAATGATAAAAATGTTTTTATTATCCAAACAAGAAGCCAATTACAAGGAATTGCCGCAATGTTGAATTTCAATCATGATTTAGATGCACAAAGCAATCTTGAATTATTAAACGAAGCAATAAAAACAGTTACAACTGGTGAAATCACACAAGCAATTCGTACAACAAAAATGCACAATATCAAAATAAAAGAAGGTAATTTTATTGGTATAGCGGATGGCAAAATTATCACTAGCCAGTCAACTTACATAAAAGCAGCCAAGGATTTAATTGATAAAACAATTACCGAAGATCATGAATTTATCTCAGTATATTACGGTAATAATATTTCAGAAAAAGACGCAAGTGAAATTCAAAGTTTTATTGAAAGTAAATATGATGTTGAAGTTGAAATATACAACGGAAGTCAGCCAAATTACCACTTTATTATAGGATTTGAATAAAATGAATAGACAATTTAAAATCGCTTTCGATATTATGGGTAATGACAATGGAATTTTAGCAGCATTAAAAGCATCTTACAATTTTGCAAAATCAAACCCTAATTTCACCATAATTTTGGTGGGTGATGAAAATGAAATTAATACAACAAAAATTCAAGGTTTTGACCAGAAACCTAAAAATATTTCAATTGTGCACTCACCGAACTTGGCTAATGATCCAGAAAATTTCAGAGCCTCTTTACACGAAAACACATCAATGAATACTGCAATCGATTTAGTAAAAAATAATGAAGCTGACGCAGTTTTAAGTTCAGGAAATAGTGGATTATATTTAGCGACAAACACATTTAAATTAAAACGACTAAAAAATGTTTCCCGTGCCGCATTTATGCCAATTATGCCAACTATTACAGGACGCAAGTTTGTCATGTTAGATGTTGGTGCTAACATTGATGTTCAACCTGAATATTTAGTTGAATGAGCCACAATTGCCAATGTTTTTGCACAAGTTATGCTCAAAATCAACACTCCACGAGTAGCCCTAATTAATATCGGAACTGAAGATAATAAAGGAACTGAAAACATTAGAGCAGCACACCAATTACTTAAACAAAAACAAGAAATTAACTATATCGGTTTTAGAGAACCACGGGAAATTTTAAATGCTGTTTGTGATGTAGCTGTTATTGATGGTTATGGTGGTAATTTAGTGTTAAAAAGTCTTGAAGGAGCTGTCTTAAGTTTTAAAACATTGCTAAAAAGTAAAATCATGCTTTCGCCATGAAGAAAAATTGGTGCCTTAATGGCCAAAAATGCTTTTAGAGATGTTGCTGAAACACTAGATTATCGTAACGTTGGTGCTGCATGAGTAGTTGGAGTTAATGGTGTAGCTATTAAATCACACGGTGGTAGTGATGAGAAAGCTTACACAGGCGCATTAAATCAAATCAAAATAGCACTTGAAGGCGATGTTTTACAAAAAGTAAAACTTGCTTTAGAAAGTAATGATGAATAAAAAAACGATTGATGACTTTGTTTTATTTTTAAAGTCTTACCAAATTAACTACAAAAAATTTTCTGATTACGCAGCAGCTTTCACACACCCAAGCTTTAAAAATAGCCGTAAGCAAGCACCCGAAGCAGTTGATTATCAATGTTTAGAATTTTTAGGTGATTCAATTTTGCAGTTTTTAAGCTCAAAATTTCTTTACTCTAAATATAGCAATTCAAATGCGGGAAATTTAACTTTGATGCGTTCTAAACTCGTTTCAACAAAAAGTTTAAACTCTTTAAGCAATAAATTAGGCTTAAAAAGATTCCTTTTAACAGGACCAGGAATGATGTATGAAGAAATTATGCGCTCTGAAAAAGTTGGTGCTGATATATTCGAATCATTTATTGGTGCTTTATATTTGGATCAGGGTATTCAGAAAGTCAATACATTTTTACAACAAACGCTTTTTAAAACTGAAATCGACGAGAATAAATTAAAAGACTCAAAAACGTTATTTCAAGAATATATTCAATCATTTTCACGTAACTCAGTTACTTACGAAACGGTAATGGTTGAAAACAAATTTTATTCCAAAGCAATGCATGACAACCAAATATTTGGTGAGGGCTATGGAAAAAATAAATTGCAAGCTGAAGAAAATGCAGCAAAAAATGCTTTAACTAAACTTGCAAACACTGAATAATATACAAAACGCAATATAATATTTGTAAAAGTCAGGAGGAATAATGAAATTAATAAAGGTAGAAGCACATGGGTTTAAATCATTTGCTGATCCTATTGCACTGACGTTCGATGGCGGTGTAGCAGGTATTGTTGGTCCTAACGGTTCAGGAAAATCGAATATTAACGATGCCATTCGATGGGTTTTAGGAGAAAGAAGCGCTAAAGAACTTCGTGGTGACAAAATGGATGATGTTATTTTCCAAGGTTCAGCCACAGCAAAAGCCATGAATCGTGCTGAAGTTACTTTAACATTTGACAATAAAGAAGGAAATAATTCAATTCCACACGAAATTTTTACTATTTCGCGGGTTTTAGAACGTGGTAATGGTTCAAATAAATACTATATAAACGGTGAAGAATGTCGGCAAAAAGATATTTTAGAAATTGCGATGGAATCTGGAATTGGTAAATCAAGTCTTGCGATCATTTCGCAAGGTACTGTTTCAGACATTGCCCAATCAACAGCTGAACAACGTAAAGCAATTTTTGAAGAAGCGGCCGGAGTATCAAAATATAAATTTAGAAAAAAAGAAGCATTAACTAAATTAGCTCGTACTCAAGAAGGTTTGGAAAAAATTGATATTAGAATCAAAGAAATCGAGCGTAAATTAATTCCGCTACGTAAACAAGCGGAAAAAGCAAAAATTTTTATTGCTAAAAATGATGAATTAAAAGAAGTTGAAATTGGTCTTTTAGTTGATAACATCAAAACTTTTGGCGAAAAATATGAATCTCTTTCGCAAGAGTTAGACGGTGTGCAAGAGACAAAAATAAATCTAGACGAACGCATTAAAGAGTGCGAAACTAAAATAAGTCAAAGCACTAGTTTTAGAATTGAAGCACAAAAACAATATGACGAACTAGACATTGAGCTAAAAAAAATAAACGAAAGACTTCGTAACATCGAATTAGTCCTTAAAGAAGAAACAGCGCGTGAACGTTTAATTGCGCAAGGTGAAATTAGTGCAAGTAACGAAGAGAGAATTAATGCATACCAAAAATTAGCCCAAACCCACGCCAAAAACATTCAACAAGTTGACAGACAAATTCAAGTCTTAAACATTCGTGCCAGCGAAAATAGAATGACACTAAAAAAAGCTGAAGAAGCTATTAGTTTACTAAACATTCAAAGAAACAAAAAAGATAACGATTTAACAAAAATTCGTACACATCTTCAAGTTTTAGAGCAACAAAAAGAATCAAATACTCTATTATTTAAAGGTACAAGAACAATTTTAGAAAATAAAGCCTTTTTTGGAAAACCACTAAAAGGTACAGTAGCAGACTTAATTAAAATTGACAACCAATATATTCGTGCTATTGACACAGTTTTAGCAAATGCAACTCAACATATCGTAGTTGATAAATCAGAAACTGCTGTGAAAGCTGTTAATTTCTTAAAACAAAATGATGGCGGGCGTGCAACATTCATTCCGTTATCGTCAATTCAAGCAAAATTTGTTCGTGATGATCATTTGTTAGGTATTCAAGGTCATCCAGGGTTCGTGGCCGTTGCCTCGGATTTAGTTGATACAACTAACGAATTTGACATTTTGAAAAAATTCTTATTAGGTAACGTGATTGTTGTTACTGACATTGATCAAGCCAACAAAATTGCAAACATATTAGAGCGTCGTTACATGATTGTAACATTAGATGGAGACACAATTAGACCTGGTGGGGTTATAGTTGGTGGTGCTAAAGATAAAACTCAAAGTTTATTAGGTTTTGATGAAAAAATTAAAGAACTACAAGGTTTAATTCCCGGAATTAATGCTCAAATTCAATTAATTTTAACTAAATTACATGAAGTCGAAAACTCGAGAAAACAAGCATACGAACTTGAAGCATCATTACAAAGTCAAATTTCAACATTAAATTCTAAAAAAGCTAATGAGCAAAATGCTCTTGATAGTTTTGAAATTAAGTTGAAAAACTTAAATGCTCAAATTTTATCGTTGAACAACGAAAATAAAGAAAATGTCAAAACAGCACAGAGTGATTTAGAAGCTTTAAACACCAAAAAAATAACTCTTGAGTCTGAGTTAAATGCTAAGGCACAAAGAATTAGATTATTGAACAATGACATTGAACAAACTAATTTAACACGTAATGATTACTCATCAACACTTAATCAATTAGTTTTATCATACGCTAACAAATTAAGTGAAAAAGATCGTTCAAAATTATTATTAGACCAGTCAAGAGAAAGACTTGCTTCACAATACAAAATGACTTTTGAGTCGGCTTCTGAAAATTATAAACTTGAACTTCCACGTGAACAAGCTGAAGAAATTGTTCGTGATTTACGTGAAGAAATAGACAAATTAGGAAACGTAAACATTGAATCATTGGAAGCTTTAGTTGAAGAAGAAGAAAGATTTAACAAATTCAGCAATAGCTTTGCAGAATTAACTGATGCCAAAAATAAAATTGAAAAATCAATTGAAGAAAACGATAAAATTATCATTTCAAGATTGACCGGTATTGTTGATGATGTTAATGGGCCATTCAACGATGTTTTTGCAACCATGCTTGGTGGTGGTAAAGCTGAATTATATTGAACCGACCCTAACGATATTTTAGAATCAGGTATTGAAATTAAAGCTCAACCTCCAGGCAAAAACATTGCCAACATTAAATTGTTCTCTGGTGGTGAAAAATCATTGATAGCAATTTCGCTATTATTTGGAATTTTAAAAGCACGTCCTTTACCATTGTGTATTCTAGATGAAGTTGAGGCGGCGCTTGATGAAGCTAACGTTGTTAGATATGCTGAATATCTACAAGAATTAAAAGCTAAAACACAATTCTTAGTAATTACACACCGTCACGGTACGATGTCACGTGTTGACTCATTATTTGGAGCAACAATGCAAAACCGTGGTGTTACAACATTTTTCAGCCTTCAATTAGCTGATGCTAAAAAACTAGTTGCAGATGAACAAAAAGAAGTTGAAGAAGATATTCAATAATAATAAAAACATCATGGTTGTAAGCCATGATGTTTTAAATTGATAATTATTCTAATTTTCATCCACGTAATGGGTATTGAAATTCCCGTGTATTTGATAAGTAGGTTTAATACTAATTCAAATATTGGGGTCAATTGCTCTTAAATCTTTGATAATATTTTTCGTTTCTAATAAAAGCATTGTCGTATTGATTTTGTATACTTTTTCCCCAGTATAACCACTTTCAGTGGTAAATATTGAATATGCATGTCAGTATTTAATTTCTTTAAAGTACTCAACAATACGCGCAAATGATGCACCACACGAAATTTCGACATTAACTTTTTTATATTTTGGATATAAAATCGAAATCAAGCCATTTACAACAAATATGTAAACAAATGTAGTTAATTCACGCATACCAATAATTACACGTTGATTGATAACTTTATATTGCTGTGTACCATCTGCAAAGTGAATTACTTTAGCTGCTGGATAATGTTTACGAGCAAAAGAGAAGATAACTAAGAAAATAATTGTAGTCACAATCGCAAACACTGATAACATTCAACTTACACTTTTTTGTTTTTTAGTTGAAAAGTAATAAGCAATAATATCTGTTCCGCCGGTTGAACCACCGAATTTTCACGCAAGCGAGATTGATATACCAACAAAAACCGAACCAATTAAACCATTAGCAATAATAGGTCATGTTATTGGGTTTTCGAATTTTTGTGAAATTCCTGTCTTCTCGTTAATAACTTCAATAACTTGTTCTCAACCCGGAGCAATATTGAAAACTTTTTGTGATCATGAGGCCACCGAGTTTTCACCCCCAATTGTTAATAAAAAGTTAATTACAATTTGAAAGAGCATAAATTCTAAAGTATGGAGTGTAAAGGATAATTTTGTTTTTCGTCAAAACACGATAAACAGTGGAACATTACACGCTAAATATAAAACTGCGAAATATGGTTTCGTGCTAGATCAAACCAAAGTGATTAGCATTGGTATTCCGGAAAGTCCAGAAGGAATAGTTTCGGATTTTTGTAAAAAAACAATTACACCAAAGTTGAAAAGAAAGGCCACCAAAAACATGTAAAATGTTCGTTGTAAATATTGCAACTTACGTTTATGTTTAACCTCTTTTTCGTGTGGATTTTCAAAATCATAAGCATAGGAACCCATTTTAAATTCTCTAATTTTTTGATTCACTTTACGAACTGCCAATGGTTCGGTTTTTTTATTCTTATTGTTTTGATGATTCATAGAGATATTATAATTAAAATTATTTTTTTAGTATATATATTTATATATAATTGGGCAATATTTTTTCCTGTTCAAATCAAAATTAATAAGTAACTAAATCAGCAATATGAGTAATCAAATTAGCTCCATTTTTTAGTAGAAAATTATTGCCATCTTCTAAATTTGTGCTCGGATAACAATAAACATTTTTACCAAAATCAGTAAAACTATACGCTAAATTGATTATTCCCGAGCCTTCCTTTGAACCATAAATTACTAAATGCTTTCCGATCGCTGCTGTTAAAATATTCCTTTCTTTAAATCTTTGTAATTTTGGATTCACTTGTGGTGGATACTGACTTATATACAACTCGTTTTCAATATTGACATTGGGACTCAAATATGAGTGGCCACTTGCTAGAATGTGTAATATTTGATTATTATTTTGGCGGAAATATTTAGCTATGTTTCGGTCCATTTGACTAAAATCGGTTGTTATTAATGCAAAGTTTTTACTGAAATTATCAATACTTTTTTCAATAAATTTGTCTGTATCATTATTATTTATATCGCCAGTTAAACAAATTAGATTTTTATTCAAAATGTCTAAATTGCCCTTGTAGTAAATTACATATGGTGCATATTTAAGTGCTTTTAGTGCTTGCGGATATTCGTCATCAAAAACAGTGATATATTTAACTCCTTCTCTTTTTAAATTATTCAACACTTGTTGAATATTGGACTCTTCGACTCGCTTTTTATTCACTAAATCCTTAAAAATTTTATAATTATCGCCTCTATTGATATATGAGAAATAAATTAGTAATTCATTCATTCTACCTCCGATATTTCAACAAATAAATTGATTTTTATTTTAAAAAAAGAACTTTTTTATTACTTTCTAAATTTGAAAATAAAAAATCAGCTTGCGCTGATTATAATATTATTTGTTTTTTGGAGTTACAACTCTCTCTTCATATACTGAGGCATATGTACGGTTTCTACGTTTTTCAAATTTAACGTATCCTGTAATTAAAGCATAAATTGTATCGTCTTTACCAATTCCAGCATTTGTACCAGGAAAAATTTTTGTTCCTCTTTGACGGAAAATAATTGATCCTGCTGTACAGAATTGACCATCACCTAGTTTTATACCAAGTCTTTGGCCGCGACTATCACGACCATTTTTGGTAGAACCACCGGCTTTCGTGTGTGCCATTTCTAAATTATCCTACTATTTTGTTTACTAGAACACGTGTATAAGGTTGACGGTGTCCTAATTTTCTTTTGTGAGTTGATTTAGCATTGTGACGGTATACGATAATTTTTTTGCTTTTGCCTTGTTTTTGGATTTCTCCTTCAACATACGCTTTTTCAAGATATGGTTGACCAATTTTTTCACCAACCAATAAAACCTTGTCAAATTTAACTTTTGAACCTTCTTCACCTTCGATTTTTTCGATGAAGATTGTTTGTCCTTCTTTGACTAAAATTTGTTTGCCTCCAGTTTCAATAATAGCGATCATATCTATTAATCTCCTGAATTTTGTGGCTCATCTTAAGGGTGATGCGAAGCATACTTGTAAACCCGTTCAGAATGGTTACAAAAGTAACGTTGTTATTATAATACATAAGCCCGTAAAGAAAAGAATTTTTATTTAATTAATAACTTAAATAAATACTTTTTGTTTTTGTGATTGAATTTTCTACCGCTTTACCCGGTTCATTGTTTCATTTTATTGAATTGGTTCCGGTTTTACTTTCACCTGATTTAGAAGTGAACATTCTAATTACATTGGCAATTGCACTAAAACCTGATATCACAATTGGTGCAATTGCTGTGAATGCCGAAAGCGCACTACCACCGTAAATTTTTGCTTGTTCTTTGATTGGAATTTTTTTGATATTGTATTTCATTTTACCTCCCAATTGACATATACGATTTAACGAATTTTTTTTCAAAAAAGGAAAAAAATAATAAAAAACCGCAGTTGTGCGGTTTGTAATTATTGTCTCTTTTCAAAGTTTTCATTCATTTTTTTCAATTCAGCTAAAATCAATTCTTCAGTGGTTGGATCTGGTTTTGGTTTTTCTTTAAGTTTTAACAATTTTCTAAAATCAACTACTGCTTTTATGATAAACACTGTCATCATTACTAAATAAATAACAATTGTGACAATAATAAAAGCAAGCAAAGCTGCTAGGAATTTACCAATTAAAATGTTCTCCCCAATAGTTCATTTTTGAATTTCACTAAAACCGAATAATGATGCGATTGGTGGCAAAATAACATCATTAGCTAATGATTTAACTACTGTATTAAATGAAGTCCCGATTAAAAGCCCAATAGCCAACATCAACATGTTGCTCTTTTTGACTAAACTTCATGCATCTTTGCTAGCGGTTTTAAATTTATTTAAATGTTTATTATCTTTTTTCATAGTAAAGTTTTTCTCCAATTTAATATTGAATTTATTGTTCTTTTTTACTCAAAACCACTATCGCAGGTTTTATTACTCTATCAAAAAGCATGTAAGCATCAGAATTTACTTTCACAATTGTATTTGCTTCTTTATCGTTATCAATAACAAAGTCGATTGCTTTTTGAGAATTAGGATCGAATGCATCTCCAATATTTGGTTTAACAATTTTGAGTCCATGTGAGCCAAAGACATTTTCGACCATCGATAAAACCATTTCAAACCCTTTAACATAGGTCTTGACGTTATTGTCGGGAGTATTAACCCCTGATGCAATTGCCGCTTTTAATGTTGAATAAGGATTGCTAAATTCTTCAAAAAACTTTTGCAATGCATATTGTCTAATTTTTTTAATTTCGTCTTCAGGAACTGTAATTCTTTTGTTTTCGGCAATTTTATTAGATAATTCACGCACTTTTTCTTTTAAATCTTGATTAATTTCTTCCAAAACAACAAATTTTTCGTTCAGTTGTTTATTGATTTTGGTTAAATTTTCAATTTCTGTGTTCAAATTGTCAATCTTTTGTTGCTCTTTGTTTTCTTTTTTTGAATAACGTTTTTTGAAAGTAAGGTTAAAAATTTCAATATTTAAAGTTTTGCCTTCAATATCAGGGTCATTTGTATTCTGAAATAAATGAGGAATAGTGTATTTTTCCATTCATCCAGCTTGAATGATTTTATCATCAACATCTGGGGCAATTTGATTTTTACCTAATGTCATCAAAAAATTACGTTTTGTTAATTGTTTGATAATTTTGCCTTGATTAAATACTTTAACGTCAACTTTTATTTTTGAACCCAATTCTAATTTTTTCATTATTTTTCTCCTTTATCGATAATTAAATCTTCTAATAATTTGATTGCTGCGATTGACTTATGATAATTCATTCTATTTGAGCCAACTAGACTTATCTCTCTAATTTTACTGTCGCCGCCTTCAATTTTCTTAGTAATTATTGAGCTATGATCATCACGTACTGATATTTTAAGTGTTGAATCATCATCGCTCTTGTCTCCTTCAATTGTTTTTCAAATTGATTGATTTTCTATTAAATATAAAATGTTCGAAAGATCTCTACGTGATATTTCGTCAACTAGAACAATTTTATCTTTTCCATATACAACGTTTTTGTTTTGCAATTCAAAGTCAAATACATTATTAACCATGCTTTCAAGTATTGATTCATAATTTTTAATTTGTGCCGCTAAAATTGGAGCTAGACTATCCGCTGTTTCTCTTAATTTTAAAATTGGAACATTAATCATTCTCTCTTTAAAAATTCTAATAGCAATTCTTAAATCCTCCATGTCGCTTTTGGTTAAATCAATATTTACAGTTTTATGGCTTACTTCACCAAATGAAGTAACTAAAACTATTGTTGCCATGTCGTTACTCAACGGAACTAATTGAATACTTTTTAATGTTGAGTTTTCGTTAGTTTCACTGGTAATTAATGTTAATCCTATTGTGTCCGAAATAGCTTTACATGCTTCTTTAATTGTTTCATCAACATTGGCTCGACGATTAGCAAAAATATCTTTAATTTTTTCTCTTAATGAATATGAATCGTGAAGAACAAGGAAATTTGCATAGTATTTATAACCCTTAACTGAAGGGATTCTACCACTTGATGTATATGTTTTTTCTAAATATCCCATTTGTTCTAAATCGTTCATAATATAGCGAACTTTTGCGCTTGAAAATTTAATACCAAATCTTTCAACAAGTGTTGTTGAACCGACTGGTTGTCCTGTCTCAATATACAAATCTATAACTGATTTTAAAATCAATCGTTTGTCTGGATTTAAATCATAATTATTCATAAAATTATTATACCATTTTTTAGCAAATTTACCTTTTGAGTGCTAAATTTAGTTCAAAAAAATGTGAGTATATTATTGAAATAAAAGTTTAAAGCTTTAAGAAAATTAAAAATAATTAAGAGCTTTATTTTTGGCTAGCCTTAAATTAAACACGCAAACGCTTTAGTAAAACAAGAACAATAAATTAAAGGGTATTTTATTCAAAAAGCTGAATATTTTATTGATTAAACTACTGAATTTATTGATATTTTATGTTTTTTGTTGGCAATACTATTCGTTCAATTTATTGACTTTTAGGTCAGTATTATTTTATTTGTTTTTGTGCTATGTTTTAGCATAACAAAAACAAAAAACGCCAATTGGCGTTTTAGTGAAAAATTATTTTTTGCCTGATTTTGCAAGACGTTGATTAAATTTGTCAATCATACCTGTTGCTTTAGTTTTAGCTCTATCACCTGTGTAGGCTACGTGGCAACCTGAACAAACGTCAACTGAAATTGATGATTTTGTTGTACCGAATTCGAATTCTGTATTACATGTTGAACATACAACTTTAACAGTGTTGTATTTTGGATGTATATCTTTTTTCATAAATGTCTCCTAAACCTTAATTATTTTGAGTAGAACTCAACAACTAGGTTTTCTTTAATTTCTGGTAATACTTCAGTTCTTTCAGGTAGACGATCGAAAGAAACTTCGAATTCTTTTAATGTCATTCAGCCTGCTGTACGTTTTTCAGCTAAGTTTGCTGTAATTTGTACATTTTTTTGTGATTTTTCTTTTAGAGCAATTTTTTGACCAACTTTAACTAACATAGATGGAATATTTGCTTTTTTACCATCTAATGTAAAGTGGTTGTGAGCAACTAATTGTCTTGCTTGTCTTCTTGTGTTAGCAAAACCAGCACGGTATACTAAGTTATCTAAACGTGATTCAAGTAATTGAATTAAGTTTGTACCTAAAACACCTTTGATTTTTGCTGCTTTTTCAAATAATTTTCTTAATTGTTTTTCATTTAAACCATAAACAAATTTAACTTTTTGTTTTTCGTATAAGTGTAGACCGTAGTCTGATAATTTTACACGTTTGTTACCGTGTTGTCCTGGTGCGTAAGATCTCTTTTTACCTTTTGAAAACTCTTTACCTGTTTCCAAAATTGAGAAACCGTAACGACGTGATTTTTTAAAAACTGGACCTGTGTATCTCATGTTTCCTCTTTCTGCATAAAACGTCAAAAGGGATAATCTCCAGCTAATTAATATTTGTTTAATGATTTCGGTTTTCAGCAATCCTACTTTCAAATCCATTATGAACAAATATGTCATAGCCATGGTTATCAGCTGTAATATGCTTTTGAATTATAATATAAATGCAAATTTATCAAAACAGATAATTTCATTTTTAAATAGACATTTTTTGCTTTTGTTTTTCTATTTTTTTCTGTTTTTTTACATAATTTCTAAGATTGTTTGTTATTTTTCAAATTTTAAACTGTATATTCGAGTGATCTAAGAATGAATAATTAGAGCGATATTCGTATATCATACACATTTTTAAATCAACGCAAATCTTGCTTTTATAAAAGTCATAATAAATTAATATTTCGTGTTTTTTAATTGTTTCAACTCTAAATAAATAATATTTACCATTATCCCATTTCTCAATAACTTCCATTTGAGCTCATTGCTTGTCTTTTTTACCGTTGTATAAATTTCTTATAAAACTAGAAATGTATTTTATGTTTTTGGGCTGTAATTTATATTCTTCATGTTTGGTCTTAACAACGCCAAAATTTTCTATCAGTTTGTTGTATCTAAAACTCAATAAATTATTTCTATTAACATATGAATTTAACATTCATTGTAGACAAGCGAAAAAATAATAATTGTTAAACTCTAGGGAATATTTGGGGTTAGGAATAAAATTATTTTCAGTGTAAGCAAAGACAAAATTTTTGTCGTCTTTATACATTCTATAGGTGTTTTCGTCAAAATATTCTCATTCAATATGGTATTGAGATAACAAATCCTTAACAGCATAATTAGCAGTATAAGGAATTAAAATTTTGAATTGAGAAACATCAACTTTTCCTCTCTTATATTCTTCTAAATAAAAATCAAGATAAAGAAGGGCAAGAAAATTAGAATTTAGAAAACGGTATTTATTGTTAATCAATAAACCGACATTTAACTCAGATAATTCATCTATATGGAAAATGTTATTTATGTTTCTTTTTAATAATCTTCTTTTATTAAACCAAGTTAGAAATTTTAAAAACTTAAAACTGTGCGCTTTCCGAGTGGTTTTGAATGTATCTTCACTGCCGTTATTGATTAGTAATTTTTCCAAAATTTTTGAATTACTTTTAACTGTGTATGAAAGCAAGTGAGTTGATAAATATCTTTGCTTAATGTTTAAAAAAGGTTTCAATATTTGTTCTTTGGAGGTCAATAAATCACAGTATTTTTTATACTCAATTTGCTCGAATGGTTGCAATTCATAATCAATATTAAACACTGGATTTTGATCATAAATTTGAGTGATTTCTTCAATGTCTTTCTCGTTCAAATTTTCAAAATTTTTGTCCTTGATTTGCACTTTTACAAACTTGTTTTTAACAGAAATACTGATTTTAATTAAATAATCTATCGGTTCATTTTTAACAACAAATTCATCAACCATTAGTGGAATAGAAATGTGCTTATCAAATTCGTATATTTTGTGTCCTTGTTGTTGTAAAAAACACGCTATTTTACTGATATACTGATTTTGTGTTACTCCTTCAATTGAAATTAAAATATTTGAATTAGCTTCAATAACCGAATTAATTCCTTTTGCTAACAAAATTAATGAAGACTTAGAAATTGGTTTTTTTTCTGTTTTTTGTTTAAAAATTAAAGAATTATTGACTAGCATCAATAAATCTTTAGGGTTATTTTTATTTGAATTTAATTTCATAATTATTGAGTATCGTTATTAGTTTGGGTTTCTGTTACATCATCTTCATTTTTAATAATTTCAACAGCTTGGATTGTTTCTTTGTTTTTTAAATTAATTAGTTTAACACCTTTGCTTGCTCTTCCAACAACCGAAATATCTGCTATTTTTGTTCTAATTGTTGTTCCAGATGAGGTGATTATCAATAATTCGTCAGTTGGATTAACGAAACGTGAAAAAACAATGTTTCCGGCCAACTTAGTATTAATACCTTTGACACCTTTTCCACCACGTTTAATCAATCTAAATTCATCATGTCCGGTCAATTTGCCATAACCATGACTACCAATAGTCAATACGATATCACCTTCCAAATTCGACGAAGCAGAAACAACATATTCATTTTCATCTAAAGCAATACCTTTAACACCATACGCAGTTCTTGATAGTGGGCGAAAATCTGATGAAAGAAACTTAACAACTCTTTCGTTACTGTTTGCCAACATAATTATTGCATTATCATCAACTTTTAGAGCTCTAACCAATTCGTCGCCTTCACGTAAATTAAAGGCATATTTACCACCAACATTGATTCTTTCATACTCTTTAAGAGATGTTTTTTTAATAATACCTAGTTTTGTGGCAGTGAATAAATACTCATTTTCGTTATATTCATTAATTGGCAATATTGAGACAATTTTTTCATTGTCTTTTGTGTTAAGAGTTGGTACTAAATTGATAAAAGGTACTCCTTTTGATTGTCTAGATAATTCAGGTATTTCGTGTGCTCTAATTCTATAAACACGAGCTAGATTTGAAAATAGCAATAAATCTGTGTGTGTTGAACAGGTAATAAGAGACGAAATATCATCGTCGTCATAGGTTTTCATTGTTGTAATACCAACCCCACCACGTTTTTGTGTTTTATATTCTTCTAAATCAATTCTCTTTACATATCCATTTGAAGAAGTGGTAATTACAATGTCACGCACTGGAATCAAGTCTTCGTCAGTTATTTCACCACCGGCTTCTAAATCAATTTGAGTTCTTCTTTCATCTGAGTATTTTGATTTGATTTCGTTTAATTCATCAATAATTAATTGAATTAATTTATCGTGATTTGCCAAAATTGATTCAATACGTTCAATTTCCGCAATCAATTGATTCATTTCTTCAATCATATTCTCAATAGCAAGACCTGTTAAACGACCTAAACGCATATCAACTATTGCTTTAGTTTGTCTTTCACTTAAATCAAATCGTTTTCCTAGACGTTCTTGTGCTTCAGCATCGTTTTTAGATGACTTAATAATTTTGATAACTTCATCAATATTTTCAACCGCAATTTTTAGACCTTCAAGAATATGCAATCTATCTTTTGCTTTTTCCAAGTCAAATTTCAGTCTTCTTGTCACAACTTCTTCTTGATGTTTTAAATAAACTTCAATAGCTTCTTTGATATTTAACAATTTAGGTTCGCCTTCAACCAAAGCAACAAAGTTTACATTATAGTTAAGTTGCAAATTAGTTTGACGATACAATTTATTCAACAAAATGTGTGGGTTTACATTTCTTTTTAAATCAATAACTATTCTGATTCCTTCTCTATTTGATTCATCACGTAAATCAGAAATTCCCTCAATTGACTTGTCTTTTACTAACTCAGCAATTTTCTCAATAATTGCTGTTTTTTTAACTTCGTAAGGAATTTCGGTCACAATGATGCGAGACTTACCATTTTTAAATTCTTCAATTTTAGACACTGAACGCATTGTAATTGAACCTTTTCCGGTCTTATATGCATCTCTAATACCTTTAACACCTAAAATTGTGGCCCCCGTTGGAAAATCAGGACCTGGTAAAAATTTCATTATTTCATCAATAGTTATTTCAGGATTTCTAGCTAATGCAATAGTAGCATCAATTGCCTCGCCTAAATTGTGTGGCGGAATATTAGTTGCCATCCCAACCGCAATACCAGAACCACCAGTAACTAGCAAGTTAGGAAAACGTGATGGTAAAACAACCGGCTCTTTTTCGCTGGCATCATAGTTATCGACGAAATCAACAGTATCTTTTTTAATACCGTCTAGCATTTCAGATGCAACCTTACTCATTCTCGCTTCAGTATAACGCATAGCAGCAGCGCCGTCGCCGTCAATTGAACCAAAGTTACCGTGACCATCAACTAATGGATAACGCATTGAAAATTCTTGTGCCATACGCACCATCGCTTCATAAACTGATGAATCACCATGTGGGTGATATTTACCTAATACGTCACCAACGATACGAGCACTTTTTCTGTGTTGACTTGAATATGTGATACCTAATTCACTCATGTCATAAAGAATACGTCTATGTACTGGTTTTAGTCCATCTCTTGCGTCTGGAAGGGCTCTAGAAACAATAACACTCATTGCATACTCAAGAAATGAATTTTTCATTTCACGATCAATTTCAACTGGATGCAAGCCATCAGTTGGAGTGTCAATAATTTGTGATTGAACAACATAGTCTTCTTTGCTTTGTGGGCTACGTTCTTCTTCCTCGTCCGCAACTTCTTCTACTTTTTCTTCCTTAAACGCTACGAATAATTCTTCATCAGGAATTGAATTTTCATCAAATTCCTCAATTTTTGGCTTATTTTGCTCATTTTCAATAGCGATTTGGTCTTTTTTATCTTCTTTATTATTGGACATTTTGTTCTCCTTGCTATTAATATTAAATTTTAATATTTAAATTATACAATAGTTAACTAATATCTCTTATATTTACTACAATTTGAAAATTAAATATTTAAAGTAAAGTAAATAATTTCACGCTCGTTTATAATTATAATAACAAGGGTGCTGGTAAAACGGCTGAGAACATACCTATAGCGGATCATGGTAATTCATGCGTTGCTAGTTCTTTAAATATTATTCCTTGTTAAGGAGAAATAATGAAAATAAATAAAAAAATAGTGTCATGACTGAGTCCGTTGGTTATGTCATCTATTTCAGTATTGGCAACTAGTTGTATTAATAAAACAGTTGAAAATAAAAATGATATTGCCGACAACTGAGACACAAATATCACAATTGTAAACTCGTGAATAAATCCAGGTTTTAAATCTGAAAACGACAAAGGTCAAAGCGAAATTGAAAAAAACTTTTTAACACTATTGGCTCAAAGATTCAATGATTTTAAAAATAAGGATGAAGAAACAAAAGATTTACCTGATGTTAATTTCTTTATTGAAACAAATCAAGACAAGGACACATTTTATAGTAAATTAGAGAGTAATAATCCTACACTGGATTTGATGATTGCTAACTATGCTACTTATCTTAATTCATTTGCCGATGAAACCGGCAAGGTAAATGATCTACACGGTATTAAACTAGTTTCACAAACAAGCACATTAAAATTCAATTGACAAGGCAGCGATAATGACACATATTCTAATGGTTTAAGCGATGATAAATTACGCCAGGCCGCCGATAGAAACAATCAAAGTTGAGTGAAAAATACTGGATATGAATATCCAGATTGGCAACAAGCTGTCAGTGAAAAAAAATTGAGTTTTGACGGTTCTAAATTCATACAATTTTACGAAAATAACGCCTTGACATATGTATATCACGGGGCAATTTATATCGCAGGAAATAAAGCACAAAGAGATCAAATAATTCAAGATTGAAATAATAAAGATTGAGATGCGTTTGTTGCACACGGTATAGCATTCAAGAAAAATACAAGTTCTGGTGGTTATAAATACCAAGTTGCTCTTTTAGCAAGACACTTCAACAAATCTTTAAGAGAAATTAACACATATTTAGAATCAGATTCAGAAAACATCATTAAAGGTCAATCAATTCAGGACACACTGGGCAAAAGACATAGTTCAAACATAATTCCTTTAATTGGTTTTGATGATGAAGGAGTGTATAACTGAACAAACAATGCTAAACATGATACATATTTCAAACCTGAAGGTTTTGTGTCAAATCAACCATACGATAGCGAAGATAACGTTGTGATTAGAACACTAACCCTAACTAATCCAGCAGCTTATGATGTTGTTTTAGCACGTACAGGAATTAGTCAAAAACAAACAGATTTAATTTCTAAAGCCCTTAATTCACTTTCACTAAACGAAAACACTTATGGTATCTACACTGGCTATAATAAATTTCAACCTCTTGATTTAGAAACATTCCAAAAATTTATGTATTTACAAGTACAAGCTGAAACAAAAAATGATAAAAATGTTTCAATACCGGAAATAACCGATGCAAGAAATAATTAAAATTAATGATCTTAGTTTTGCATATAACAAAAAATCAGAATTTGTATTGCAAAACATAAATTTAAAAATTGAAAAAGGTTCAGTGGTTGCCATTATTGGGCCTAGTGGTGTGGGAAAAAGTACATTATTTAAATTAATCGTTAAGGCAGTTAAACCGCAGAGTGGTTATATTGAAGTTTTCAATCAAAACATAAACGAAATCAGTAAAAAACATTGAAAAAAAATGATGAAAAAAATCGGGTTTTTAACCCAAAAAGCCAACTTGATCAACACTGAAAATGTCTTTGAAAATATCAAGCGAACCAATGTTAATTATTCAAATTTTTTTCAAAGATTTTTCGGAATACTGACCAAAAAAGAAAAAATTAAAATTTTTCAAACTCTTGATGAATTAGGAATTTTAGATAAATCTTTTTATCGTGTTAGCGAATTGAGTGGTGGACAACAGCAACGTGTTGAAATAGCTAAATTATTGATTCAAAATGTGGATTTAATCTTAGCTGATGAGCCAACGTCAAATTTAGATAACCAAACCAGCCAAGATGTTTTGGAATTGTTAAAAAAATTAGCTAAGCAAGGTAAAACCATATTAGTTAACATTCACGATTTAAGTTTTATCAAATCGCACTTTACACACGTAATTGGCATCAAAAACAAACAAGTTGTTTTGGCTAAAAAAACAAGGGATGTTGAACAATGAGAACTTATTCAAACAGTGAAAACAACTCAATAATAAAAGAAAAAAAATTATTTCGCTACAGATACAAAAGTTTAAAAAGTAAGCAAAAAACAAGTTGAAAAATACATCCAATTTTCATTCACTTGATAATATTGTTGGCAATTGGTTTATTAGCGTATATTTTCTACGAAAAATCTAGTAAATTAAAATTTGATAATACTGGTTTTATAGTGCAAAAAATACAGAATTTATTCAGTTTTGGCACTAAAAGCTATCGTCTCACTGGGCGTACTAGCGGTGAATACACTTCACTATTAATGGATTCAATTACTGCTCTTTGAATATCAATAAAATTAGGTTTAGTGGGGACATTTATCGGGTTTATTTTAGCTGTTGTTACGAGTGTATTATCTTTTTCAAAAGCAACCAATAAATACAGTGCATTTGCTTTTAAATCCATAATTTTGATTTTAAGAGCAATGCCTGAACTTGTGTTTATTAGAGTAATTACTTTTACAGCTCGTAATGAATTGAGTTTGCTATTGGTGTTTGTTTGATTTACTTGGTTGTGATTACATAAATACTATATTGAGATTTTTGAAAATGTTGATTTAAGCCCTTATTGAAATTCTATAAGTCAAGGCAACAATAAATTCAAGGCTTTTTATAAAGAAATATGACCAAGAGTCAAACATAGAATTTATTCATTGTTTTTGTTTTCTTTTGAGTCTAATATGCGTTGATCATCAATTTTAGGTGCCCTATCACTTCCTGGAATTGGTGTGTTAATTTCATACGGTGCTAGTCAAACTGCCAATTTTAAAGAATTAGGTATTCCGCTACTTTTTCTAATGTTGTTTATTGTCTTTTTAGAAATAATTAATATTCTTTTTAAAAAATATTTAATTGAGGCCAAAACAAAGAAAATTTCAATAAATTCGCAATTTAAATATATTAATTACAAACAATTAGCAAGACAATTGAATGTAAGAAAAATCGTTTATTCAGTGATATTTAGTTTATGTTTAATAGTAACTGCTTATGTACTAATAACAACTAAATGGCTTTTCTTTGAATTGTCGGCCACAAAAGGTTTTTTCGAATACTTTTTTAGACCGGATTTTACAGTTTTTGATTTCAGAAGTTGAAATTTAGCCAATCCGTTCTATGTTTTATGAGAATCAATGTCTTTTACAATTCTCGCTCTCATAATTTGTCTGCTTTTAACTCTTATTTCAATAAGATTGCAGTCGCTACACCTAAATAATAAATACTGAGCAATCACATGAAGAATACTCAATGTATTGATACGATTAGTGCCAACAATTGTGTATTTCTTCGTTTTGCAACCATTATTTCAATCGGCATTGTTTTTGATAATCTTAATTATTTCATTGCACGAAATGTCAAGTATTTCGAAACAATTAACCGAGGCTATTGATAATTTAGATGAGGAAATAATTTTGAATATGAGACTGCAAGGTTTTAGTAATAATCAAATTTATTTCAAATATGTTTTACCAGCCATTAAATTTGACTTTATTGCTTTATCATTTTTCTATTTTGAACTAATTTTTAGAAATTCAATAACATATTCAATTTTTGCACCTTCACAATTAAACATTGGAACTAAAATTTGAACTAATTTGAATACTAGAAATTATCATCCCGAAATAGCTATGGCCTACACATGACTGGCAACTTTTGCAATATTATTGATAAATTTTGTTGGAAAAACAATAACAAAACGATTAAAAACACATTAAACACCTTAATTGGTGTTTTTGTTTTGTTTTTAATCTAATATTAATATAAAATTTATAAATAGATTTTAAAGGAGTAGTATGACCAAAAAAATTAGAACAAGATACGCACCCAGTCCAACTGGTTATTTACACATTGGGGGAGCGAGAACAGCATTATTTTCTTACTTATTTGCTAAACATTTCAATGGTGAATTTGTATTCAGATTGGAAGATACCGATGTGAAAAGAAACGTTGAAGATGGCGAAAGAAGTCAGTTAGAAAATTTAGCATGATTAGGAATTATTCCTGACGAAAGCCCATTTAAACCTAACCCAAATTGTGGTAAATATAGACAAAGCGAAAAATTAGATAGATACCGTGAAGTAGCACAACAACTGCTAGATGCAGGACTAGCCTATAAAGCTTATGACAATAGTGAAGAATTAGAAGCTCAACGTGCAGAAAGCGAAGCTAAAGGTATGCCGTCATTCAAATATGATAAAAATTGATTAAAAATCAGTGATGAAGAGAAAATGAAACGTGAGCAAAATGGTCAATTTTCAATTAGATTGTCGATGCCGAAAAATAAAGAACTAGGTTGAGATGATTTGGTAAGAGGCCCTATTTCATTTAATTCATCAGATATCGGTGATTGAGTTATTGTTAAGTCTGACGGCTATCCTACATACAATTTTGCAGTTGTTATTGATGACCATGATATGTCAATATCGCACGTTTTACGTGGTGAAGAACATATAACAAACACACCTAAACAACTTGTTATTTATAACGCTTTAGGTTGAGATGCTCCTTCATTTGGCCATTTAACTGTTATAACAAATATGGAAGGTAAAAAACTTTCAAAAAGAGATACATCATTAAAACAATTTATTGAAGATTATAGAAATGAAGGCTATGTTCCCGAGGCAGTATTCAACTTTTTAACCTTGCTAGGTTGAACATCTGAAGATGCAAGCGAAATAATGTCTAAGGAAGAAATCATTGCAAAATTTGACCCACAACGTCTTTCAAAATCGCCATCAAAATTCGATATTGTTAAAATGCACTGATTCTCTAAACAATATTTCAAAAACCTTGATAACACCTTAATCGCTAAGAGTTTAAATATTGATATTAATCAAGAGTGAAGTAAATTATTCATTGAAACATTTAAGGAAAGTGTTGGTACAATCAGTGAATTAAAAAATCACCTACTTATGTATAAAAACACTCAAGAATCACCAACATTTGAGTTAAATGCTGAAGAAATTAATGTAGTTAAAGAATTTTTTGCACAATTAAAAGACTTAGAGTTTTCAATTGAAAACATTCAAGCAGCAATCAATGAAACTAAACAAAATCTAAAAGTAAATGGTAAAAAATTATTTATGCCAATTAGAAAAGCAACAACCTTCGCTGAACACGGACCTGAATTAGCCAAAGCAATTTATCTTTTTGGTAAAGACAAAATTATTGAAAGATTAAAAATATGACAATAAAGTTTCGCTCCGATTACAATCAAGAAGGTAAAGAACAATTTACCGAATTTGAAGCAGAAGCAAAATACTCAAAACAAATAATTAAACACCCACTGGAAAATAAAGAATTTGAATATGATATCTATGAATTTAGAGATCCACAGAATCAACAATTAACCAGAATTGAAATAAATCCCAAAAGTGTTAACGTTATCACTAGTAATGCTACCTTGCAACTGCGCTTCAAAAAATACCATGGTGGTTCACAAATCAATTTAGACAAAAATAAATTATTTTTAAAAACGCTAATGGATAAATGTATTGTCGATCCGGAAAAAGCCCACTTTCAATATGAATTATTCAGTATCGCCGACCAACCTATGGGTAAATTTAAAATCACAATTTCTTATAAATAAAAACAGGGAGACAAAATGTTCTCTCTGTTTTTATTTACCAATAAAGAAATTAAGCTTGTTCTCTAGCTGCTCTACGAGCATCTCTAGCTTGCTCTTTTTGTAATTTGTGTAATCTTTTAGCAGCACGTTCTTTGTTTTTTTGTCTAACTATTTTTCTCATAATACTCCTTCATCATTGTTGTGTGGTTAATTTAACATAATATGTTTGAAATTATAACATAATGATTATTTGTTAGTTTTTAAATATTCTCTAATTTCGTTGATTTTATTCAATCTTTCTCAAGGTAAATCAAGATCATCTCTACCAAAGTGCCCAAAATAACTTGTATCGCCAAAAATAGGAGATTTTAAATTTAAGTCTTTAATTATTGCTCTTGGTCTTAAATCAAAAACATTTTCTACTATTTTCTTAATTAAAGCATCATTTACTTTATTGTCTGTTTTGACACTAATTGAGACCGGTTCAGCAATACCAATCGCATATGAAACTTGAATTTCAAGCGAATTACATAAAGAACCTTCCGCAACGATGTTTTTTGCAATTCAGCGACAAGCGTAAGCGGCAGATCTATCAACTTTAGTTGCGTCTTTACCGCTGAATGCCCCACCACCGTGGCGAGCATAACCGCCGTATGTATCAACAATAATTTTACGACCAGTTAAACCAGTATCGCCAATTGGTCCGCCAATTACAAAACGGCCTGTTGGGTTAATTAAAATTTTCTTTGGCAATTCTAAATTATATTCTGTCAAAACCGGTTTAATGATATTAGCTTTAATAAAGTCTTTAAATTCACTTTCAACATAATCATCAGCGTGCTGAATTGACATTAAAACCGTATCAACAGTGTTGTTTGAGTAGTTGATGGTTACTTGGCTTTTCATGTCTGCTTTAGCTCATTTAAATTCGCCACTTGTTCGTAATTTATCAGCCCTTTTCACTAACTCATTTGCTAAGGTAATTGCTAAAGGCATATAATTTTTGGTTTCGTTAGTTGCGTAACCAAACATGATGCCTTGATCTCCGGCTCCAATTTGATCTTCAGATAAAACCACACCTCGACTAATATCAGGGCTTTGTTGTTTAATATCAGTGATAAATTTAACATTTTCTATCGAATAACCTAGTTTTTCAAATACAGACTTAGCGATTGCGATAGCATCAACATTGGCTGTTGATGAAACCTCTCCAGCAACAATAACCATATTTCCTGTCGCCACTGTTTCGATTGCTGTTCTAGAGTTAGGATCTTGTTTTAAGTAAGCATCTAAAATACGATCTGAAATTTGGTCACAAACTTTATCTGGGTGTCCTTGTCCAACACTTTCAGATGTGAATAAATTCACATCATTTAAAATAATATTTTTGTTCATAAAAAAAACTCCTTTGTCAAATAAAACAAAGAGTAAGCAAAAAAAGTTTTCAACATGTTAAAGAAATCTCTTCCTGACTTTCCACCTTCCAAAATGGGGTTGGCATGCCTCAACGCTGTCGAGCTAGGCAACTCTTTATGTTATCTGGAATAATGTTACACTAATTTTCACGTAACAAAAAAATTTATATATTTTTGTTTTTTACTTTTACTTTTTGCATTTTGTCTTATAATAACTTTACGTTATTTTAAATAAATAATAAGATCTTATAATATTTGAAGGAGGAATAATGGCTATAGTTCCAAAACGTAAAACCTCGAAACAACGTAAACACAAAAGACGTACTCATGATGCGTTAAAAATCCAAAACCTTGTTTCATGTAAAAATTGTTCTAACTTTATCCAACAACATAGAGTTTGCCAATTTTGTGGATTTTACAGAGATAAAATCGTTGAAGGTTACAGAAGTATCAATTCTCGTAACAACTAATAATCCAGTGCACTTTTAAAAAAATCTGTTTAGCAGATTTTTTTATTTACTTTCGCATTTGTTTTTATAAATTATTCACTTTTATATAATATAAAAATATGAAGAGCAATTTAAACCAAAATTCAGTAATTTATATCTCTATGATTGGTGTTGTACTATCATTAATAGCAATGTTATTGATAGTTTTAATCATTTTATTCACACGTAATAATAACTTAAAAAATTACAAAAGAGAAATTAGTGAATTGTATGATAAAATGACCAAACAGTATAATTACACAAAAGTACGAACAATAAGATTTAAGGATTTATCGAATATCAATAGAGTATATCGTGATAAATATGAGAAACTTAAGGAACTATGAAATAAGAAAATCTACATTTTATACCATGAATTTGAAGAAAAGAATAGTCTTATACTTAAACACATTGAAAAACGTGACATAAAGAAAGCTAAGGCACTTAATTCAGAAATGTATAGCATTCACAAAAAATTTGAAAAGGCTTTCCTTAAAGTTCAATTAGAAACAGAACTCGATAATGTAAGATTCGAAGTAAATGAATTCTTGCTAACCAATGCCCAATCTTTTATTAAGGTTTTAAGAAAAATAATTAATAGTAATAAGAAAAAACTCGTTCGCTCGTATGATACACTGTCCAAGGAATTAGAAAACTTTAGAATTATTTTTAGCAATATTGAGAAAAATAAAGATAGAACAACACTGGATGAGATTAGTGATGCCTTAAGTCAGTATGACCCTAAATTAAGAATGTTTGGTCTTAAAGTTTCCCATGCATTAGTATTGGAAAAGTTGATTTTCAGCACTATTGTCAATATGTTAAAAAAATTATTACCGAATAATCAAAAAAGCGAAGATGTTTCTAATTTAGCGGCTTTATTAGTTAAAATACAGCGCAACTATTTAAATGAACCATTTCAAGACACAAACGATGAAGTTAAAAAATTACTGAATAAATACTATTATTTAAAAAATAAAAATAATATAGAAAATCAAATTGACGATTATATTGGTAATAATACCGTTAAAATACAGTCAATAATTGATAATGTAGAGCAAAAAATTAGTAATTTTGGTGTAATTAAAAGCGAACACAGACAGAAAAAAATTGCTGAACTTTCAGCACGATTTATTAACATAAAAAAAGATTTTGAATGTATTTTATCTCAAAAAAACGACAATAAAAATAACACAGTTTTTCTCGATTTTGACTCACTAGTCGATATCTCGATTAACTGAATAAATGAATTTAATAAATTGTCGAGATACGAGCAAAATGAATCGCTTAAACATGAGTATTTCAAATCTTATTGAACAACTCTTGAAGAGTGATATTATAGTCTTTTAACTAAACGCGAATTTTTAGAAAATACGACTGAAAATGATTTAATTTTTAGTGACTTAATTCGTTTTCATGAAGAAATCTTAAAAAATAAAACCACCTCAGCAAATGAGATGAACCTGTTTATTGAAAAATTACGAAATTTATATAAGGTTATTCAAAAAGCAAAAACATATAAATACATGACAACTGCACTAATGGATAAAATCAATAAATATTCAATAAACAACGAAAAAATAGCATTGAGATTACAAAATATTTCACACAAACTCGCAAATAAAGAATTTTCAAAAGCTTACGCAGATACAATACAGTTAATTAGGAAGGAAAAAATTAATGTACTCTAAAATTTTAATTAGATATGGTGAATTAACGCTTAAAGGAAAAAATAGACAAAATTTCATTGATGTTTTGGCGCGTAATGTTAAAAACATTACCGGTGAACGTCCTGATGCTAAATTCGACAGAATGTATTTAAGTTTTTCAGAAAAAAATCTTGAAAAATTACAATATGTTTTCGGAATTAGTTCATACTCACCAGTAATGGAGGTCGAAAATGACTTGAATAAAATTTTCGATTCTGCTAAATCATTAATAAAAATGGACACTAAAACATTTAAGGTTGCTGCCCGTAGATCAAATAAAAACTTTGAATTATCATCGCATGAAATCAATATGCAACTAGGTGCATTTATTTTAAAATCTTTCCCTAATATTAGTGTGGATGTTCATAACCCTGATCAAACTATTTATGTCGAAGTTAGAAATAAGTCTACTTACGTGTTCGAAAACTCATTTCAAGGTTTAGGAGGCTTACCAGTTGGCATTTCTGGTAGAGTTCTTCATTTAATGAGCGGCGGTATTGACTCACCTGTTGCTGCATTTGAATTAATGAAAAGGGGATTGGAAGTTTCATTTCTTTCATTTATTTCACCACCCCAAACTGACCAAAGAACTATCGATAAAATGAAGCAATTGATTGAAAAATTAAATAATTTTCAACCAAAAAGTATGTTTTATTTAATTGATTATTCGCAAATATTAAACTATATTTCATTAGTTTCAAATCCTGCTTTTAAAATAACTTTATTAAGACGAAGTTTTTACCGTTTAGCATCGACTCTGGCCGATAATTTACATTATATTGCACTATCAAATGGTGAAAATTTAGGACAAGTAGCATCGCAAACACTAGAATCTTTATCAGTAATTAATGCGTCAAGCTCAAAATTAGTATTACGTCCTTTACTGACAAAAGATAAAGTTGAAACAATAAACATTGCTAAAAAAATTGGAACTTATGATATCAGTATTGTTTCGGCAAATGAAACATGTGAAATGTTTGCACCCAAAGAACCTGTTACCAAACCTCGTTTGGAAGATGTTTTAAGTTTAGAAAATGAACTATTTGATTTAGAAAAATACGAAAGTAATATAATTAAAAACAACATAGAAGTATTAAAAATAGAAAAAAAAGGAGAATAATATGTCAAAAATAACAGATATTTACGCAAGAGAAATTCTTGATTCAAGAGGTAATCCTACAATCGCTGTTAAAGTAACAACCGAACTAGGTTACGAAGGTGTGGCTATGGTGCCTTCAGGAGCTTCAACCGGTACAAGAGAAGCATGTGAATTAAGAGATAAAGAATTTCCAGAATTTAAAGACAATTGATTTGGTGGTAAAGGTGTAATGAAAGCCGTTACAAACGTAAACCAAATCATCGCTCCGGAATTATTTGGACTTGAAGTTAGTCAACAAAGATTAATTGACATGACAATGGTTAAGCTAGATGGTACTAAAAATAAAACAAACTTAGGTGCCAACGCAATACTTGGTGTTTCACTAGCTGTTGCTAGAGCAGCTGCTGCAGAAGCACAATTACCACTTTACAGATACATCGGTGGAACAAACGCTAGAACATTACCAGTTCCAATGCTTAATGTTATGAACGGTGGTGCTCACTCATCTAACACCGTAGATATGCAAGAATTTATGATTATGCCTGTTGGTGCTAAAACCTTTAGAGAAGCTCTACAAATGGCTAACAAAGTTTTTCACAATTTAGGTAAATTATTAAAAAAAGAACACGGAACAACAGTTGGTGATGAAGGTGGATACGCACCTAACTTAAAATCACACGAAGAAGTTCTTGACTACATGATTGAAGCAATTAAAATTTCAGGTCTAGTTCCAGCCACAAGTGGTGAAAAAGCTGTTGCGATTGCAATGGACCCAGCTTCAAGTGAATTTTATGATGAAAGTTCAAAAAAATATGTATTCAAAAAATTAAAACAAGCAATCGAAGAAAAACGTCCAGGTTTTGATCATTTACAAGACGTAAAATTAGAATACACAACTGAAGAAATGGTTGATTACTACGAACAACTAGTAAATAAATATCCTATCATTTCAATCGAAGATGGTTTAGCTGAAAGCGATTGAGAAGGTTTCAAATTAATGAAACAACGTCTAGGTGACAGATTACAAATTGTAGGAGATGACCTAACTGTAACAAATCAAGAAATTTTACGTGAAGCAATTAAAAAAGATGTTATGAATTCAATTTTGATTAAATTAAATCAAATTGGTTCATTATCTGAAACACTTGACACAATGGAATTAGCTCACAAAGCAGGATTTACATGTGTTGTATCACACCGTTCAGGTGAAACTGAAGACACAACTATTGCTGATCTAGCGGTAGCTCTAAATACAGGTCAAATTAAAACAGGTTCGCTATCTAGAACAGATCGTATTGCTAAATACAACCGTCTACTTGAAATCGAAGATGAATTGGGTGAAACTTCTAAATTCGATGGTGATAAAACATACTTCAACTTAAAAAGACACGTTTAATTAAAAATAATAATTGGTATCAATTTTCCTTGATACCAATTTTTTTTATCTTCGCAATCAATTTATTGAAAAATTACAAAAAAAACACCAACAAACCATAAAGGATTGTTGATGTTTAATCACAAATCAAGTTAGGAAACTAAATTATGTTGATTTTGATTATTTGATGGATTAACTTTTTGATTAGCATCAGTGTTACTATCTTGATCGCTATTTTTATCAATTTTCTCTTTTTGCTCTCTAAAATATTCAGTAAATAAAGAAATTATTAGATAACCAATTAATATTAAAATCGAGATAATAATTAGCAGGTCAGCTACATTAAAAGTACCTAAATCACGTTTGGTTACTTTTTCAAAGTAAGGTAGATATAAAATGTCTTTTACATTTCCATCTCATAAAAACCTATCGGTCATATTACCCGCCGTGCCGGCCATAAGTAAAGCAATAATAGTTACTCATAAAAATGAGTCTAAAAAGAAAATAGATATAGTGAAAGTTAATAAAACTAGAACACTTATTATTTGAACAATGATAATAACAGCATCAGTTTTAAAGGGAATAATAGTCACACCATGATGGGGCACCAGACGAATTCCGAGGAAAGCACCTTGATAAACATAGGTTATATTTCCATCTTCATATGCTTGATATTGAGCTTCACCAGGGTAAAAATGAAATTTAGTGAATTGGTCTATGAAGTAAGCTGCAAAAGCAATCAATAAAAAGACTGCATATTTTATAAGTATTTTCTTTTTATTTTCTTTTCATCTTTTTACTGTGTAATTTTTGACACTAGTAAATAAGTCTTTAATGACCTGTTTGCGTTCTTTTCATGTTTTTTTAGGTTTTACTTTTGTACCGTCAACTTCTTTACTCATTTTTACCTCTGATATTCATTACTCTTGTACATAATGAACATAGACCATCAACTACATGATTTGGAATAAAGTGATTTCAACAACGCTCACATTTTACAGAGTCAAATGTTTCAATTTTCAATTCTTCGCCAAACTCAACAATACCAACCATTAATAATTGTTTTAAATCAAGTGACTCAATGAATTTTGATTTTGGTTTTAAGGTTAACTTAACTTCATTACTTCTTTTAATTAAACCTGATTTAACAGCACTTTCAATGGCTAAATTAACTTCATCTCTAAGCTCAAAAAACTCATTTCATTGTTCAATAATTTCAACATCAACTTCTTTTTCTCTTTGTAATTTTTCAAGATGTACAGAAATTTGTTTATTTTCTTTATTGAAATTATCATATGCATCTTCAGTTGTTGTCGGTAAAATAGGGGCCAAAATAGTGATTAGAAATTCAACAATCTCATAAAAATTAGTTAGGGTCATTTTACGGTTAATTGAATCAACTTCTTCAATATATAAGATGTCTTTTGTAAAGTTTAAATAAAAGCTAGATAACTCAATTACATAATTATTAATTAATTTTATTCCATTGATAAATTTGAACTCGTCAAAAGATTTTAAAACATTGGCTCTAATTTGCTCTAATTGCTCTTTGATGAATAAATGCACGCCTTTTCTCGGTAAATTAGGGTCATATTGGAATCCATCCAAATTCCCTAGCATAAATTTAATTGTGTTTCTTATTTTTCTGTATAAATCAGAATTTTGTGTCAAGATTGAATCAGAAATTGTAATGTCATTAGTGTATTCGCTATTAGCTACTCAGAAACGTAAAATATCTGCACCGTGTTTAGCAATAACTTTTAATGGGTCGACAGTGTTACCTTTTGACTTAGACATTTTTTCGCCTTTACCGTCTAAAACAAAACCATGTGACATTAAGTTTTTATATGGTGGAACAGAGCGAAAAGCAACAGAGTTTATTAACGATGAATTGAATCAACCACGATATTGGTCACTACCTTCAAGGTATAAATCATATGGTGGTTCAACATTTTCGTCGATTTCAACAGCCAGCGAAGTAGATCCAGAATCAAATCAAACATCCATGATATCCATTTCTTTAGTATATCCTTTGCCTCTAAATTCTTCTGGTAGCAATTTATCCGCTTCTTTTTCTCATCAAATATCAGCACCGTTATTTTCTATTAAATCAATAATATGATCAAAAATTTGTGCATTAAATACTGGTTTTTGGTCTTGATCATAGAAAATAATCAACGGAACACCTCATGTTCTTTGACGTGAAATAGTTCAATCATGGTTATTTTGAATCATGTTTGTTAAACGTTTTTTAGCTCATTCAGGGTAAGTATTAACTTTATTTAATTGAGCCAAAATTTCATCTCTAATTTTGTCAATAGAAACAAATCATTGTGGAGTACCTCTGAATAAGATTGGTTTATGAGTTCTTCAATCGTGTGGATACGAGTGATTGATTGTTGTTGCGTGGATCAATAATTTTTGTTCTTCTAAATATTCAGTTATTGATTTATCAGCTTTTGAATAAAATTGATTTTCGTATTTGCCGCCTTCAGAATTAATTTTTCCATCATCAGCAATATGCATAATCATATTTAATGAGTTTTTTTGCCCAATTAAAAAGTCATCCTCACCGAATAAAGGAGCAATATGAACTAAACCTGTACCAGATTCAAGAATAACATGGTGTCCAATAACTACTGGAGCTTCATTAGAATTAATTGGACTGGTATAAATAGTGCCGACTAAATCTTTTGATTTTAAAACTTCAATTGTTTTGTATTGTTTTCAGTCAAAAATCTGAGTTACTTTATCAACCAATTCTGTCGCAATAACATATCTTTGCCCTTCAAATTCAACAAGTGAATAATCAAAATTTTCCCCAATAGCAACACCGGCGTTTGCAATTAAAGTTCATGGTGTTGTTGTTCAAATAATTAATTTATCTCCTGGTTTTAATTTATCATTGACCGGTTTAGTGATTTCAAATGCAACAAAGATAGAAGGACTATCAATATCTTTATACTCAACCTCGGCTTCAGCAAGTGCAGATTGTGACGATGGAGATCAAAATACAGGTTTTAAACCTTTATAAACAAGTCCATCCAGAACCATTTTTTTAAATAAACGAAGTTGTTGCGCTACAAATTTTGGATCAAGTGTAACATAATACTTATTGAAATCAGTAAGAAGTTGCATTTGTTTAAATTGTTCCATTTGAATATTAACTTGACTCAAAGCATACTCTTTGGCTTTTTTACGTAAATCAAGTGGCGATAATTCATTTTTACTTAAATGAGCATCCTGCAACATTTTGTGTTCAATTGGTAAACCGTGAGTATCTCATCCAGGAACATATGGAGAATAAAAACCATTCATCGATTTGTAACGGACAATAATATCTTTTAAAATTTTATTCAGTGCATGACCTATATGTAAATTACCATTTGCATACGGAGGCCCATCATGCAGTATAAATTTTTCGTTACCTTTATTTTGTTCTAATACTTTTTGATATAGCTCATTTTGTAATCATTTTTCACGATACTCAGGTTCTTTTTTAACTAAATTAGCCCTCATTTCGAAATTTGTTTTCGGCATATTAAGTGTATCTTTGTAATTTTTTTCTGACATATGACTCCTTATTGTTAATTAATATCTAAAATTATATTAAAAATTAATATTAATATAAACATTAAAATAAAAACAACAAGTTTTAACTTGCTGTTTGATTATTTATTATTAGCATTTGTCTCAAGAATATTCAATGTTTCGCTCGGAATTGTTTCACAATAGCCAAACATATTGACAACGCCGGCAAATGAATTTTCTGGTATTGCCAATTGAGCTAACTGTTCTTTTTTAACAGTTAATTCAATCTTTTCAATCTCATTTTGCTCAATTTTTTGGACAAATTCAGGATCAGCTACAAACACTGAACTCAAACCAACTAAATCACTATATTTGAAAGCTTCAAGACATTTATCAGGAGTATTTATCCCGCCACTAGATATAACAGGAATACGACCATTAACATGTTCGTATATCACTTTATTAACTAATTCACCTTTGTGTTTTGATTCTGAACGAACTTTATTCAAATATATGTCGTGTCCTCAACTAGCAATTGCTAGGTAAGAAATTTTTCCTTTTTCAATTATAGAATCAATTAATTGGTTAAATTCATCTATTGTATAACCTAACTCGCCACCATATGTTTCTTCAGGAGTTGCTCTGAAACCGAAAATAAAATCTTTAGGTGCGTATTTGTCAATAACATCACGTATTGAACTCACTATTTCTAGCGCCAATCTTGAACGGTTTTCAAAATTTTCAGCCGAATAAATATCTTTACGTTTATTGACAATTTTACTGAAAAATGTTTGAATCAGTAGTCTTTGTGCCATTGAGATTTCAATACCATTGAAACCAGCTTTAATGGCACGTTTTGCGGCATCAGAATAAGCTTTAACCACGTTTTTAATTTGGTCAATACTCATTTCGTATACATCATGTTTAAAAGGTCAATTATTGTGTTCTTCTGAAGGTCCGTAGGTGTAGCCGAATTTTTTTAACGCAATTTTCGCAAATTTACCAGCGTGAGCTAATTGTAAAATAACTCTATTTTCTTTAGTTTTCATAGCGTTAGCTAATTGTGTTAATGATTCAATATCATCATCAGTTTTTGCACTATATCCGAATTCAAATAATTGTCCAAAATCATCAAAATACGCACCGCCAGTAACTTGAAGAGGTGCTGAATAAGCACGACGTTTAGCATAGGCAATTTCTTCTGGTGTCATTTTACCGTCAATAGTTGTTAAATTCAATGTCATTGGCGAAAGAACAAATCTATTTTTTAACTCAAAACCATTAATTGTCAGTGGTTTAAAAAGTTCAGTATATTTACTCATTATTCAACCTCATCTAAAATAATATCAACAATCTCATTAACGTTTAATTCATTGAAGAAATATGATTGAAAATCTGCTTTTTCAAACGCCTTCACCAATTCTTCACGAATCATTTTAACACCCAATAAATTATTCTCTAAAATTGAAAGATCTTTTTTAGTGAAAAAGTCACCTGAAATTTTAATTTTCTCAATTTTGCTTTTCTCAACATCTATTGAAAAATTCACAGTACCAATCGACAATCTTGCGTCCCGGTTATAAGAATAACGTGGGCTTAATCCAAATGTTCAATCTCAATTTTTGTATCTTGTATTTACTAAATTATCAATCTCAGATCAATCTTTTTCACTCAATTCATATCTTTTTACTTTAGATAAATCATCTGTATTAAATAATCTTTTTATAAAAATGTCTTTAAACTCAAAAATATCTAAGTTTTTAAATTCATCATCTAAATACTCGCTTAGTGCAGCGACTCTTTGTCTCACAGATTTGATGCCTTTTGACTCGATTTTTTTTCGGTTTGGATTCAAAATGTCAATCATTGCATCATAATCAACGTTATAAAGCAATGTGTTGCCGCCATAAATTACATCATTAACCAGCATCATTGCTGCTCCAGAAACTTTTCGCCCGTCAATAGTTAAATCATTTTTGCCAGTTTGGGTAACATTTTTTGCTCCCATATCTTTTAAAATTTTAATTGTTGGGTCGTAAAATTTTTGAAAGTTGCCAATGATTGACTCATTGTCTTTAAATGGTATAAGATAGCAAACATTGCATGAATTTGAATCAATATAAATAGCTCCGCCGCCTGTATTTCTACGGACTATGTCAATCTTTTTATCGTGTAGATATTTAAAATTAACTTCGACTTCAGGATTTTGAAAATATCCGATTTGTACGTGTGGATCAACGATACCAGGAAAAACAATTGTATCATCCAATTTTAGGTTATTCATTGCTCAAACTTGAATAGCTAATCAATAAGCACCATCTTTAATATATTTACCATTTCTAATTGGTTCTACTAGAATCATTTTGTTCCTTTACTAAGTAATCTATAACTTCTCTTATATCAGTGTTAACAACAATTGTTCGATCTTTTATTTCTTTAGGGATACGGTAACTACGATTATTCATTGCAATATATAAAGAATTTTTGTATTGTTGAGTCATATCTCAAAATGGATGTTTAATTAACATTGGTGTTGAATAACCAACACCAATTTCTCAAAATAATATTTTTTTGTTTTTGTGTTTATCAATGAAATCTAGATAACGTTTCTTTTCGGCAAAAAATTGTTCGTCTTCTACCATGCCTTTTTCTTTTAATCTTTTATTGACTTCTAAAAAATCACCACACATCGGACAGCGGGGAATAATATCTAAAGGAACCTTCATATTTTTTTGTTTAATAATCATCTCCTTTACCGCATCATCCATTGAGTATCTTTTATTGTGACACATTGATTTGCATTGCAATAAATTGTATTTACCTTGGATGTAGAATATTTTTTGATCGTCAAAATTCGCCGCTTCTAAAGCGTTGTCTGAATTAGTGGTGATAATAAAAAAGTTTTTGTTATCTAAAAATTTTTTTAAATTTATAAAACTGTGGCTAGCAGGCTGATTAAAGTAATTTAATTCCATAAATCTGCTGTGAAATGCTCAGTAATTTTGTATATCATCAAAATGATAAACACTCGCCTGCAACATGTCTAAAAATTTGAATTCTTCAATAAAATCACTGAAGTTTTGCTCAAATCTTGTACCAGTATAACCAATTCCGTCAGCACTTGTCATACCTGAACCAATACCTAAAACAATTGCATCTGCTTCGTTTATCAATTTTAGTAATTCACTATTATTTTTAATATCGTTATTTCACATAATTAAAAGTCTTCTAAAGCTTCAAAAACATCTTTTTCAATATCTGAAAGTTTCATGATTCAATTTAATTTATCATCTGCTGAGCTAATTAATTTTGGATCAGTTTTGGCAGCTTCGTTTCATTCAACAACCTTAGCATCTAGCGGCATTTTCAATGTTAAGACTGCTTTAGATGCTTCAAGTGATGCAAATTCATCATTTGCTTTTAATTCTGCTTTATCAGTGTTTTTGAATTGTAAAAATCCAATTGTACCGATATCATCTTGCATTTCAGGAGTCATTCTTAAGTAATATAAATTTGATTCTACTTTTTCAATAATTAGATATTTTGCTATTTTTTTCATCTTTTCTCCGTTTCTTTATAAAAATCTGCAACATATTTTAATGCTAATTTTCTATCTTGTTGTTTCGACATAGTTGGTAAAAGTAACAAGTGATTTGCATTAATTTTTTTGCAAAATTCATCTAGGCCTTTAACATCAGCAACTGAGTTAATTACAAATATATTTCTATAAAATCTTTGAAAATCAGTATCATTGACGTATTTTTCTTCGTTTAAATCAGCAAACTCAGGATAGTATTCGAATTCGTTTCAATTGTTAGAGCCTTTTCTAAAAGCGGCAAGAGTTTTTCTGTTTTGCTCGGCTTCAATTTCGTTAGAACCACTAACAACATTGACACAAACTCCGATATTAGTAGGCTTTGTTCCTCATTTTTTTTCGTAAGTTTTTATATATGCATCAATAACAATTTGAGAATATATTATTGATGGATTTAAGAATCAGCCGTAAATAATGTCAAATTTATTTTCAGCAGCAAAAATTGCACTTTGTTCTGAGGTAATTAACAATACAGGTGTAGTCGCTTTGTCATTTTTCGGATTTACTTTAATAGTTTCATTGTTTTTGTTATTGAGAAAATGGACTACTTTTTCAATCTTTTTATTGTAACTTTCACTATTTTGTGAGTTAAACAATGTTTGAACCTCGTTAGTGCCCGGATTGCTACCAAAACCAAAAATAAATCGGTTGGGGTTTAGGATATTCAATGTGCTAATTTGCTCAGCAATTGAATATGGCTGATAATTTTTTAACATTATTCCCCCACAACCGATTTTGATTTTGCTAGTGTGATTGGCCAAATGATTTAGAAGTATAAGTGGATAAGAAATAATCAATGCATTAACATTGTGTTGCTCACTAACTCAAAAAGAATCATAATTTAATTCTTCAGCGTATTTGCACAAATCAATAATTTCTTGATATGTTTTTTTATAGTTTTTTTCTTTGGTTAATAACCCATGTTCTAATACACCTAACTTCATAATATGAATTATAAACCTCACGGGAAAATATGAAAAAAAACACTATTTAATTATTTAAAAATAGTGTTTTTAGGAATATTTATTTCAATAAAAATGCAAAGTATTCTTTTGCTCGCTTAAAGTCATCATCATTGCTTTCTTGTTGCGAATTTATAAAGAAAGGACGTAGGAATGAATGAACAATTATTTGACACTCATGTTTAGATAATGATGTTCATTGAAAGTCTATCATTTCAATTTGACGCTTGTTATCATTTGTTATAAGTAGTAAAGCATAATATGATGTGTCTTCAATAATTATATTGACGCTATAGACTCCTGGACGCATAGGAACTAAATCTTGATCAAATTCAATATTTAGGACATCGCTTTGCTTATAAACTCGAGCATTAAAACCGTATTTGTAAAGGTTTAATAAATTCACTAAATCAATATCGCCAGCAATTAATGCCTCTTTTATAAATGAAGTAGAAACTTTTTGTTCATTATTCAATTTCATAATATCAATTGAATGAATTTTATTTTTAAATCTCGCTTTTAGAGTTTTAACATCGCCGCTACCATTAATTCCGTATTTAAAATCCGCTCCGATAACAATATCAAAATCGTCTTGTTTATCAATGATTAAATCTATAAAATCATCTGGACTTAATCCACGAATAAGCTTATAGTCTAATTTCAATGCGTGTTTAAACCCAAGATGAGCAAATGAATTCAATCTAAACATGTGGTCAGTAAATTTCTTGCCGGCATTTTTAGGCATTTGTTCAACATCGCTAAAATAAACAATAACTATATCACGAGGATTGCTTATGTCTGAATTAATTTCTTTTGCTTTTTCATACAATAAATTATGACCTGCATGAAATGACTCAAAAGAACCAATCATAAAGATTGGTTTATTGAGTTTAGGTAAATTTTTTAAGTTATATATATATAAAGACATAGATATATTATAAATTAATTAATTAGTTCTAATTCTTTTAATTTTAAATATGCACCATCAACTTTTACACTTTTAGCAATATCATTTGCTAATTTTTTCAATGATTCATCAGCTTCTTCCATAACAACACCTCAAGCAGCATTTGAAACCATTTCAACATCGTTTGAACTGTCTCCAAAAGCAATAACATTGTGTGTATTACTCAACTTTAAATGATTTGCTAATCAGTCAATAGTGTGTGATTTAGTAACACCTTTTGGGCAAATAAACAAACCACGATGTCATGTTGAATTAATTTCAACATCTAGATTATTTTCTTCAATAATTGCTCTAATCTCTTTAACGACAATGTCGGTTTCTTCTTGATTATTTGTTTGAATTGTGATTATATGTAAGTGTTCTTTGTCGATAGCTTCAAAGTCCATAGGACGCATTTTAGCGTGGTGTGGTCTCAAAAATCAAGTATCTAAGTTCATGCCAGGTGTGTGATAACATCAATCTAAATCAGTAATAGTTAGTCCCCTTGACTGAGGAATTGTTTTTAAAGCCTCGTAAATTATACGTAGATCATGCAATGATATTGTTCTTTCGTAAATTATTGTTTCTTTTTTAAGATCGTAAACAAACATACCATTAGCACCAATAAAATAGTCTAAGTCGGGTGTTTTATTCATTAATTCTCCGATGGTAATGAACTCTCTGGCGGTGGCCAAAACGCTGTAAATACCACTATTTTTTAATGCCTTAAACATTTTTGTCACATTATCGCTAAATTCTAGTTGTTCATATGGCAATAAAGTTCCATCAATATCAAATGCAGCCAATTTAATGTTAGCTTTTAGTTTGGTTTTAGTCATCTTAACTCCTTACAAACGATTACCGAAAAGTTTTTTTACTTTTAAATAATTGTTTTTGATTTCAACAATGCCTAGAGCCAATTTTGATTGCGATTTATTGTAAAGCACATATTCACCATCATTAGCAATATAAGTAATTATTTTTCCTTTACTTAAATTGTCTAATTGCTCTGAATTTACTTCCAATGAATCAATACTCAAAAAAGGAAGGATATTAATTATAGCAATATAATTTTGATTTGCTAAAATATTTTTCTCAAGACCACTAATTTCAACTCTTTCTAGTTCCGCCATAAATGAATAAGTATTGAAAGCTAAACCTAGATCATTTGCTAATGATCTAATATAGGTTCCATTGCTTACTCTTAATTTAACTTTTAACTGTTGTTTTGCAAAATCAAAGTCAATAAATTCAACATCGCTTACTTCAATTTTTTGTGGCTTTAATTCTACATCAATATTTTTGCGGGCTAAATCATAACTACGCACGCCATTGACTTTTTTAGCACTGAAAACCGGTGGAATTTGTGATGTTTGTTCTTTGAGTCATTGCAGAGCTTTTTCAATGTTTTTTTCAGTAAAAAGATTGCTTGATCTATTCGTTATTTCCCCCTCAGCATCATAGGTAGAAGTGGAGTTGCCAAATTGTATAGTAGTGATGTATGTTTTATGTTTATCTGCGACATAAGGCAGTAACTTTGTGTCTTCGTCAGTAGCAATTAACAACAAACCTGACGCTAGCGGGTCTAAAGTACCACTATGACCACATTTTTTTATTTTTAGTTCGTGTTGAAAATTTTTAATATGTTTAAACGATGATATACCTTTGGGTTTATTTAATAAAAAAAACATTTTTAGTCTCCTTAAAATAATAAATATCGCCGAAGCGATATTGAAAATAATTAAGCAATAAAGTCATTGATGCCCGGGAATGTTTGTTCATCGACACCTGGCAATACTCAATATTTATTTTTGAAACGTTTTTTAATTCCTGCTTGGCGTTTAATTTCAAGTATGTTTCAAATGTACATTGTAACGAACATTGAAGATGCTAAGCTAGAAAATGCTCCAAAAATTAATGTAATTGTGAATGAATAATCTATTGGATAAATGAATAAAGCAACAACACCAGCAATAAGTACAACTGCTAAGAACGAGTAAATACTACGTTTCATATTGCTGCGAACTGCTTTATTAGCCACTTCGTCTACACCTTCTTTTTCAACAAAATCAGTATGGAAACTCAATGACATTAATTCTTTAATTTTGCTAATAAGTACAATTTTATCGTTTATTGAAACAATTAGGATTGCAGCAAAAGCAACGATAGTTAATGTATTTAGTTCAATTCTTGTCAATGCAACAAAGGCAATACCTAAAATAATATCGAAAATCAATGCAACTAATACACCAAGTGCATAAGTTCATTTAAATCTAATTAAGACATAAATAAATATGATTCCTAAAGCTGCTAGAGTAGCGTAAAGAGTTTTTAGCACGAAATCAATTGCTGATTGTGAGTTAAAACCATACGAAAGAATATCGACACCAGCAATAGCTTGAACACCGTTTCTAATAGCACTAATTTGTTCTGGAGTAATTGATTGTGTTGTTTTAATCACAACACTATATGCACTATTTTGTGAGTCTAATGCACTTAGATTTATTACTTCATTGACATCATTAATACCTAAGCCCACAGCATTATTAATCAAGTAATTTTTAATCTGTGTTGCTTGCTCAATATTGATAGTTGTGTTTAAATCTTGTCTACCTTGAATTGTAATATTAGTTCCGCCTTGAAATTCCAGTGCGCGATTAAATCCACCAGCAACATTATGGTTAATGTAAGCAAATACACCAAAAACAATTGCGGCAATGAAAACAAAAATCAGGACAGCAATTAAATATCATTTTGAATAAGAAATAAAATCTAATTTAGCGAGTCTGCTTTGATTATTTAAGACTAATTTTTTAGTTCTAATACCTAGTAATTGTGGTTTTTTGGTAAATAATTGAGTATTCACGATCATACTTGCTACAAATCTAGTTAGCAATATAGTAGAGGTGGCAACACCAATAATTGAGAATACCAAACTTATGCTAAATGTTCTAATACCTTGTGCTCCAAAATAAAATAACATAAACGAAATTAGAATAATTACGATATTAGAATCGAAGAGAGTAGGAAGAGTTGAACGCATTGTTGTGGCTAGTGCCTTGTGCATTTTTTCTCCTCGGTATATCTCTTGTTTTAAACGAGAATAAGTAACAACAACTGAATTGAAGAAAATTAATAACCCAATCATAATTGATGCAAGAGATATCGGTGAGTATTCACCCCGAAGAGCTGTAAACATCAACATTGTGATAAATATGTATAGCGACATTGAGATTGTACTTAAAGCACCTAATAGGCCGTAATTAACTATCAACACAACTGCTATTAGAACAAAAATTACTCCAATGGCTATTAATGATAACATGTATGCATTATTGGTTTCGGCCGGACTAATGAAATTACTTGAAACAACTTTTAGGTTGTATTTAGCAATACCAAAATTAATATTTTCGGCAAGTTTTTTTGATGATGAATCAGAAAGTCTTTCACCTCTAGCACTCGAAGGTATACTGAAACTATCGCCTCTAAGTGGTGAACTAACACCGACTTTATTGATTAAATAATTATCAGCGTTTATCGAATATGTTTTTAAAACTCCTGGTTTCTCATTTTGACCGGGGTTTTCATTAACATAAACAAAATTATATGGATTCTTATTTGCTTTTATTCATTCACTAGAAAATTCACTACGTGCAATATTTATTAAATCGTCAATATTTAATCATGTTAACAATAAATTTTGACCTGGTTGTTTTTCCGAAAGGTAACGAGTAGCTTTAGTTCATTCAATTTCAGAGCTTTTATTGCTTAGTGTAACATCAACAACAAAATTATTATTGTTGCCGAACGAATTAAAGTTTTGACGTGCTCCTTTAATTGGTGGAACGAATGATTTTAGTATTTCTTCATTATTAACGACATCATCTCAAACAATTTTGTTACTATCATTTGGCTCAACAAACACTCCATTTCTGAAAAGTGGTTGGCCTGAAACATCAGTAAAAATTAATGTAGATTTAGTTGTTAGAAGATTTTCAAAAGTTTGACGTTCCTTTACACTCAAATCACCGGTTTTCGATATTTTAAGTTTGTCATCACTCTCTACATCGACTCTAACATCGTTAAAGCTATTACTATCGCCAATTCTATTTTCGATTGAACGTGCAACCTCGCTAGCAGGGGTTTTTGAATCACCTTCATTTTCAATTGAAACTAAGAACTCTTGACCACCACCATACTTAATAGATTTTTTAACATTTTTCGAAGTATATAGAGTTGTTCCGAGTGCAACTGTTGTAACTGAAGCAGTCACAATGAAAAAAGAAAGAAATCACCTTTTTCAATTGTTAAGGGTGAAAATTTTTTTTCAATTAGTAGCAGAAAATATATTTTTAAAAAATTGCACTATTTTTTTCATAATTATTTAAATTATATATTAAGTATTAATTTTAAATAATTAATAATTCAATTTCAATAAACTAAGATATTTAACACTATTTTTCAATAAAATTACTGAAAAAAGACTGAATAAATAAAGAAAAGACGTTTTTTCTTTGAAAAACGTCTTAATAATATCTATAATTTTTAACTAAATATTCGACACCTTCTTTGGTAATTTTTCTCCCACGTGGACTTTTCTCTATTAAGTGATAGTAAAGCAATAACGGCTCAATATCATATATGATGTTGTCACGTTGAAAATTCAATATTCCAATAAGAGAGTCCAAAGATGCACTTTTCTCATCGAAAGTATCGTTCAATAATTTTAAGTATTCTAGGTGTTCTCTACCTAAACCAAATTCATATAATTCAAGATATTTAAAAGTCTCATTCACGGTTCTAACACTAACTTGATTTTCATTGTTTTTAATTGAAAAATCAATAACTCTTTTCAATAAATGTATTGCGACACGTGGAGTTGCCTTTGAGTGTTTTGATATCAATTCAAGAACATTTTTTTCGGCACGAACTCCTGTGGAGTGATAAACATTTTGAATGATCTTCAATATATCATTGACACTATAAGGATTTAACCTTCCTTGAAAACCAAAGCGATCTTTTAAAGGTTGAGAGAGTAAATTTATTTTAGTTGTTGCTCCTACTAGCGTAAAAGGTTTTAAATTCATTCTCATAACTTTAGAATCACCTTCAGGCCCAATTATAATATCTATTTTGAAATCTTCCATTGCTGAATAAATTAACTCTTCAACATTTTTATTGATACTATGAATTTCATCAATAAATATTATATCCCCTTCGTTCGCCTGGGCAAAAACACTTAAAATATCCGCTTTCTTTTCAAGCAAGGAACCTTGAAGATAATGAATCTTAACTTGCATTTCCTCAGCTAAAATACCTGCCAATGTAGTTTTTCCCGTCCCTGGCGGGCCGTAAAAAAGTATATGATCTAATATTTCTTTGCGAAATTTTGAACCGCTAATCATCGTTTTTAATGTAGTTATTAATTTTTCCTGACCAACGAAATTCGCAAATTTTTTAGGTCGCAAGATTTGGTTTTTCATTTTTTAATTCTTTTCCGGTCATAACAAACATAGCCTGTTGAATAATTTCTTCGACATCGCTAGATTGCGGAATTTCATTAAGTGCTGAATCAATTTCATTTGTCTTAAATCCTAATGTTTTTAATGTATCCCGAGCTTGTTCAAATATGTTTGATTTGTACAAATCTTGAGATGCTTTTTTAGGATTAATCATTTTTGCTCATTTTTCACTTAATTCTGCAATTGCTAGTCTGGCAACTTTAGGATTTAAATACGGTGTTTTTAATAAACCGTCAAAATCAGCTATTGAAAGCATGCTTGCAATTTTTTCTCAACCTTGATTTAGCATATTAAATGCAACTTTAGGCCCTACTCCGCTTAAAGAAATTAAATCAATAAATAATAATCTCTCTTTGAAATCCTTAAATGCGTATGTCGCTTGATAATAATCATTTTTAACATCAAAAAGATACAATTTTAATTTAGTTTTAGCGTTAACTCTTTGATGGTCTGGCATTATCAAGCTGTATCCAACACCGCCAGATTCAAAAATTAGGTTTGAATTATTTTTATAAATAACTTCACCTATTCTATATAGAATCATTTTTTCTCCTTATTTAAATTTGTAGTATTTTGAAATATTTTTTAGCGAAACTATAAATAAGTCTAGCTGTAACAAAAAAGACATAATTTTTTTATCCATATTCTCCCTTTCTTTTTTCTTACACTTTAATGCTAATGGATTAAAATTGCTTTTTTTAATAACTTTTTACTTTGTTGAATTTTGTGAATAAGTTTGATTTTTATCTCAAAAACTACCTGTATTGTTCATTTATTACCTAATTATTGATTTTTTAGCAATATTTTTATTGTGGAAAAGATCCGGTATTTAAAAAAAGTAAAATAAAAAACTGCCAATTAAGCAGCTTTGGTGTATTTAAACAAATGGTGCGCAAGGAGGGACTCGAACCCTCACGCCGCAAAGCACTAGAGCCTAAATCTAGCGTGTCTGCCAATTTCACCACTCGCGCATAATGGTGCCGGCTATAGGACTCGAACCTACGACCTACTGATTACAAGTCAGTTGCTCTACCAACTGAGCTAAGCCGGCATATATAATTGCTTGATAATTATATAATAAAAATTTAATTTTTTAAAAAAATAATTTAATTTTTTATTAATAATTTTTTGTTAGTTTTTCTAATTACAAATTTGACTATTTTTGATTAATTTAAAATGTCTACCATTGGATTGTTAGGAAAAAATAAAAACTAGCCAGGCTAGTTCGATGTAGTTAAACAAATGGTGGAGAATAAGGGGCTCGAACCCATGACCTACGCCTTGTAAGGGCGCCGCTCTCCCAACTGAGCTAATTCTCCAAAATGGCAGTCTGTACGGGGATCGAACCCGTGAATGCATGGATGAAAACCATGTGTGTTAACCGCTTCACCAACAGACCATAATGGCGCCGATTGCGGGGATCGAACCTGCGACCAACTGGTTAACAGCCAGCTGCTCTACCGCTGAGCTAAATCGGCATTGCGAAATATGCTCCATTATTATATAATGATTTATAAAATAAAGAAATATTTTTTATTTTATTTTTTCATATTTCGCTTTTTTTAAATAGGTATAACCTACTCGGTGATTTACAAATGGAGGAAACGAGGGGAATCGAACCCCCATTACTAGCATGGCAAGCTAGAATTTTGCCATTAAATTACGTTTCCATTTGCAATAAAATAATATTACATTTTTTAAAAAATCAAAATATTTTTTTATTTTTTTATCTTCTATATTTAATATTTGTTTTTAAAAAAGAAAATAAAAAAAATCCTAACGGATTTTGGTGCTTTTAAACAAATGGCGCGCCCGGCAGGAGTCGAACCCACAACCCCTTGGGCCGTAACCAAGTACTCTGTCCAGTTGAGCTACGGGCGCATATGGAGGCACCAACCGGATTCGAACCGGCGATCAAAGTTTTGCAGACTAATGCCTTACCGCTTGGCTATGGTGCCGCAAGCGAAAACATTATACAACATTATTTGATTAGTGCTAATTAATTATACATATTTTATGATTTTTGATAAATAATTATTTTCAATAAAAATCTAATAATTTATCTTTATTTTTATTATTTAATAAAACATCAATAATACTTTTTAAAAAAGGTATGTCTAAGTCGGCTAACAATACCTGCATATTATTTAATATAACGGCTGTATTATAACCTTCGACAGTTTTCTTATTTAATTTTAATGATTCAGAAACACCGTGTTCACCGACAATTAGGCCAAAACTGTAATTTCTGCTCGTGGTGTTTAAACAAGTTAAGACAATATCGCCAACGGCAGCTAATTCATAACCGGTAGTGTCTTTAGTTTGGGGGAACATTTTTTTAGCAACGGAATGAATTTCCATTAAACCTTGCGAAATTAATGCTGGAGCTAGATTTTTAGGAGCATGCATATAAGAAGCAATACCTATACCAATTGCTAAGACATTTTTTAGGGCTGAAAATACTTCACTTCCCTGTTCATCGGTATTAATTTTCAATTTAAAGGTGTCGTTATTGAATAATTTTTCGATTTCACGTAAAAAATCAATGTTAGTACCAACGACATTAATCATTGTTAAATGATTCTGAAAAACCTCAGTAGCAAATGATGGTCCTATTAAAGATGCAACATTGTTTAAATTATTGCCAAATTCATCCCTAATTAAATTGGAAATAAATTTTTTAGAATTAAAATCAATCCCCTTTGAAACATTAATAACATCCACTTTGCGATCACCCAATATTTGCTTAATTTTTAAAACAACCGTTGCAATAGCTGGAGTAGGAATAGCTAAAATAATCAAGTCACTATCTTTTAAAGCATAGTTTAAATCATCGGTTGCTATTATATTTTGTGGATTATTGAACTTAAGATTGCCAAAATATTTTGTATTGAAACCACGGTTAATGTCTTCTATTTCCGAATTATCAATACCTCACATTATAAATTTGTGATTATTTTTGCTCAAAACAGTGGCTAAACCAGAAGCCCATGCGCCTGTCCCAATAAAAGTAATTTTTCTCATTCGCCCCCCTTATTTGATAATTTTAAACTATTTAATTAATTTTTTTATTATATGTTCAGTCGAATTTAAATATTTTGTAGATTTTATAAGCCTTTATTGCTGCCGTTTTGTCGTCTTTTTTAATTAATTTAATGGTTTTGATAAAAGCGATCAAAGCGAACAAGAGTGTAAATGAATAAATGTAAACAGCAACTAATGCTATGGTTATCGTTGCTAAGATTGAAATATTAACGGTTTTCGAATAACCAAAAGAATTAATAAAAAAATATATCGCTGCAACACCAATAAATAGGAGCAATGAAACTAGAAATCAAAACTCAACCATTTTCTTTTTGGCTTTAATTTCTCCATCAACAATTTCAGGAGTTTCTTTTGTTTTTTTAACCTCATCGGCAAAGTCAAATTCTAATAACGTCATTATTTCTCCAATTCTCTGTAAAGTTTGACGATTTCTTCAACACTCAACTCTTGAATACGTGTCAATTCTTTTAATCCCAAAATTTTGTATACAGCATTAATTTTGTCAATTGAATATTTAGTTTTTAGTGATCAAGATAACTTTTTGCGACGTGAATAAAAACATAATTTAAAAAAATTCATTAAATCATTAAAATCGCTGTCAATATTTTGTTTAAATTTGATTGAAATTATTGAAGAATCAACCTTTGGCACAGGTGTGAATAATTGTTTATCAACAAATAATTCTTTTTTTACGTCGGCAATATATTGCAATGTTACAGACAATTTTGAATATTGAGGAGTATTAATTTTTGCAACGATTCTTTCTGCAACTTCGTCTTGCACCATTAATACCGCTCTATTAAATAAATGTCTATTTTCAATAATCTTAAAAATTATTTCACTCGTGATGTAATAAGGTATATTCCCAACAACCTCGAAGTTGTTGAATTTTTCGAGATTAGCTTGTAAAAAGTCGCCTTTTACAATTTGGTCATCTTTAACAATATTTTTTGTAGTTAAAAAACTAATCATGTCTTCGTCGATTTCGAATGTGACAAGTTCATTTGCTTGTTTAACTAAATGTTGGGTTAAAGCTCCCATACCGGGACCTATCTCAATAATTTTTTTATCTTGTGGATCAATAATTTCAATGATTTTGTCAATGATTTTATTGTCATTTAAGAAATTTTGACCATATTTCTTTTTTGCATTGATTTGCTTATTTTTTTGCATTTATATTAAATAACTCCTTGGCGTTTCGATAAACTTGCTTTACAAATTTTTCTGGTGGCATTTTTTTGATACCAGCGATAAATGTAGCTATATAAACTACGTTTTCTGATACATTTTGTTCTCCTCTTTTGTGAGCAGGAGAAAGATATGGCGCATCAGTTTCAGTCAATATTCTTTCAACTGGCAATCAATCAATAACTTCAATTAAATTAGTTGAAGATTTGTATGTTGCAGTGCCTGAAAAACTAAAATAAGTGTTTAGTTGAGCGAATTTTTTTGCTCAAAATAAATCTCCGCTATAAGTGTGAATCATAAATTTCACATCTTTATATTGTGAAAGAACATCGTACAATATTTCGTATGAATCACGCATGTGAATGACTACTGGTAGTGAATACTTTTGGGCAATCTGAATTTGAGAGTGAAGCGATTCGATTTGAACTTGAGGCGAAACACTTTCTCAGTGAAAATCTAGACCGATTTCACCTATTGCTTTAATGCTTGAATCAATTTGTTTTTCAACCAACTCGCCATCAATTTTGCCCTTTGCATTATTGGGATGTACGCCAATAACTGGATAAGTAAAGGGGTATTTTTGACAAATATTTTTCACTTCTTCATTTTCAGCAATCGAACAACCAGTAACCATCATAATTGAAACGCCATTTTGGTGCGCATTATCAATAATTTGGTCTGTATTGGGGTAATATTCCTTTAAAGGATGCGTGTGAGCATCCACGAATTTCATAGCCATATTTCCTACTTTCCAAGACAAAAGTTTTTAAACATATCATCTAATAATTGTTCATTATCTGCTCTACCTGTTATATCAACCAAATTTCTTCAAGCCTCTGTTATATCAATAATTACTAAATCAGAATAAACACCATTATTGAGTGCATTTATTGCATTTTGTATTGAAATATTAGCTTTTTTTATTAATGATAACTGACGGGCATTACTTACAAATTCTTCATTATCAAGCTCAATGTTTTTAAATTTTTCTACTAGTGCTTTTTGTAACTCTTCTATACTGCCATTTTGTGCACTAATACTTAGTGAGTTGGCCGGGGCTGGTAGAACATCATTTTTATTTCATAAGGTTATGATATTTTTATTGAATTGAGTAGCAATTTCAATAACACGATTATCAAATTCATCATTTTGTTGAGTTGTATCCAAAACATGAATGACAATATCAGCTTTTTTTATTTGGTCAAAACTTTTTTCGATACCAATTTTTTCTGCTTTTGTTGTTGTTTCTCTAATTCCGGCAGTATCAATAAGTTTAAACAGAAAACCTTCATATTGTCAGGTTGCTTCAACTAAGTCACGGGTCGTACCTGCTTCATCAGTAACAATGGCTTTTTCTTCATCTAACAAGCGGTTTAATATCGAACTTTTACCGACATTGGGCTTACCGATTATAGCAACTTTGATACCATCAAAAAGCAATCGTGAATTTTCACTTTGTTTGACTAATTTACTCATTTTTGAGTCAATTTGGATTAATTCGCTCAATAAACCTTTATCTAAAATTTTCTCAACATCATCATACTCAGGATAATCAATATTGACTTCAATACGACCAATCAAATTCATTAATCAATCACGCAAATTATCAATCATTTTAGAAGTCTTACCGTCAAATTTCTTTACAGCAATTTCCGTTTGAATTAAAGATTGTGCGTGTATTAAATCATTAATAGCTTCCGCTTTAACTAGGTCCATTTTACCGTTTAAAAATGCACGACGGCTAAATTCGCCTGGCGTAGCCAGTCTAGCACCATTTTGTAAAATTAACTCAAGAATACGATTCGAAATTACAACACCACCATGGCAATTAATTTCAACAGTATCTTCGCCTGTAAAAGTATTTTTACCAATAAATCACATAACCAAAACTTCATCAATTACTTTGTTATCATTAAAGTTATCGACAATGTATCCATAAGTAATACGGTGATTTGAACCGACTTTGCCATTAAATATTTTTTTAACAATATTGACGCTGTCTTGACCGCTCACTCTAATAATTGATATTGCTTGGTTAATTTTGCCACCAGATGAGATAGCTGCTATAGTATCATTAATCATATTATTTATTTTACCTTAATATTCTTTCCTACAAATTAATATAAAAAAGCAGTTTCCTGCTTTTGGCGTATTTAAACAAATGGAGGGGATGACGGGAATCGAACCCGCATAATCAGCTTGGAAGGCTGGAGTTCTACCATTGAACTACATCCCCATTTATTAATTGCTTTATAATGATAATACATTCTGATATTTTTCAAAGAAAAAAAATATTTTTTGTTATTTTATTTAATTACATCGATATTATAATTAGGTTTATGAAAATTATCAATCTTGTTAATGGTGCCATGCAGATTGTTCTTAGTGCGGCACCGCAAAATTATTCAGTCAATGAATTTAATAAAATTAAGGACGAAATAATTCGAATTTTTAATCAAAAAATAGGCATCAATTCCCAAATCGAAGATAAATTAAACTCAATAAAATATAGTTCAAATAAAAACGATGATATCATGGCGTTGACTTTACAAGTTAAATATGAACTTGAAGATAGATTTCAAGATATCTATTTTGAGCAAAATGATATTCGCATCAGTGAAGAACAAAGAAAAAATGTCAATGTCTTAATTCAACAAATTACGATAATGCCTACTAGTAATTTAGGTCAAAAAATTCAATACATTTTAAATTATTTAGGCGATGAGTGGATAGGCAATAAGCAAAATTACACTTATGAAGAATTAAACAAATCATTAGCACGTACAAAATATGTTATAGCAAGAGAAAATCGTCACAAATTTGATGCATATATCGAAAGAATTTATAAAGTTTTTAGCGGATTTTATGTCGATGAATTTTCCAGTGGTGATATTGATTGATATTTAAATTCAACAGATGAATTGAATAACAATCAAATAAAAAACATCTATTTATCTAAAGTAATTTTGCCAAAATTTGAACTACTACATGAAAATAAACAATTAAAAATCGATGAACAAACAAAAGCAACAATATTGAGTAAAATTGATCTTGATAATATTAACTCGTTGCAAGTGGCTATTAATGAATTTGCCAAAATTTATCACAACGAATTTATTGACTATGACAACACACGAAATTATACCTTCAATGAAGTTTGAAAAACGAATATACCGTTTGTGTATTTAAACAACAATTCAAATGACTCATTTTTAAGCAATGATCTACTGAACAAAATTAAAAATATGTATATCAATGAATATAATAGTTTCTCTAATTCGCCAATAGATATTTCAAAAATTGAACATTGGAACGAACCTTTCGATCAAAACAACATTAAAAAAACAGAATCAGAAAAAAGAATAATGTTCAATATTACAAAGCCATTAATTGAACATTTTAAAAATGATGTTCTAACGAAAATTCGCAATAAATATTCTTTAACTAATGAAGAAATGACAGAATTTTATTCTATGTATTCATTGCCCGAAGGCGACAAAATCGACAGGGAAAATTTAATATTAGTTTATGACATTAACAAAGCCAGTCAAATTAAAACTCACACAACTTTTCCGATCGTGTCGATTCTAAATTTTAAAAAAATTACACAAAATATATTCAATACAATTGGCAACAAATATATTAATAAACAAAATTATGATCACGATAGTTTGAATTGATATCAATACACAATTGATGATTTGTTAGATAATGAATCTATAGATAATGAAGATAAAAATAAAAATTCAAACACAGATAATTATATAAATTCACAGAATACTAATACACAAAATAATCAAGAAAGTGATAATCAAAATAGCCAAAACAACAACGGTGATAGTGATAAAAAAAATATAGACAATGATAGCAGTACCATAAAAAATGATGAGTCTAGTGATTCAACCGGTCCCATTGCACCAGATGATAACAACAATTCATCACAGGATAATACTGAGGATTCAACAGGAGAAAACACACAAGATAATCATAATCCCGATTTTAGCGAAGCTGGAAATTCTACTGATAATTCAACACAAGCAGATAACAAAGATGATGCCAATTCAAATTCAGGCAATGATGATAATTCAACGTATTCAGATATCAATGATGATACCAATTCAAATTCAACTAATATTGATAACTCTACTGATGTTTCAATTCAAAACGGTATAAACAACCATGAGTCTAATAATAGCGATGAAAATCAAAAAAATGTGAACAATATTAATTCAAAAAATAAGATCGCTTCTAATTCTAAAATTTATATTGTTATAGGTGTTATTTCCTTTCTAATAATTTCATTTACTACAGGTTTGCTTACTTTCTTTAAATATAAAAAGAAAAAATAATTAAAAAATATCAAGATTTTTCTTGATATTTTTTAATTAATAAGTTATTTAATTATTTAAATTCTACTGTAGCACCAGCTTCAACAAGTTTAGCTTTTAATTCTTCAGCTTCGTTCATTGAAACATTTTCTTTAACTACTGCTGGAAGTGCTGAAACTAATTTGTTAGCATCCATTAATGCTAATCCTAAAAGTTCTTTAACTACTTTAACGATTGGTAATTTTTTACCGTTGTCTGAAGTAATAACAACATTAACTGATGATTTTTCTTCAGCAGCATCACCTGCAGCAGGTGCAGCAGCAACAGCAACAGCTGAAGGGTCAATTCCGAACTCTTCTTTCATTGCTTCTACTAATTCCATAACTTCTTTAATTGTCATTTCTTTTAAAGCAGAAATGAATGTTTCTTTTTCTAATTTAGCCATTATAATTTTCCTTTCAAAATAATTGTATTTAGTTTATTATTCGCTTTCTTTTTCAGTATATAGTTTTAAAGAAAGAGATAGTTGTTGTAAAGGTGAGATAAGTGAACGAGCAAGTATGCCAAGTGCTTCTTCGTAATTTGGCAATGTAGCAACTTCAGCAACTCCTTTAGCGTCGATAACTTTACCTTCAAAAATACCAGCTTTAAGTACTAATAATTTATTTGTTTTAGCAAATTTACTTAAAACTTTAGCGGCCGATAATTCGTCTTCATTACTGAAAGCGTAAATGTTAGGACCAATTAAGTGGTCTGCTAATTCAACATATCCAGCAGTTTCAAGAGCGTATTTAACAATACGGTTTTTGTAAACTTTTAATTCAACACCAGCGTTTTTAGCTTCAACACGCAATTGTGTTAATTCTTGAACTGTTAATCCACGGTATTCAGCAACAATTAATGATTTAGCATCTGTAATTTTTTGAGAAATTTCTTTTGCTAATTCTTTTTTCATCAATTTAAATTTTGATTCTTTTGCATTCATGGAGTTTTCTCCTTTCTTTTATTATTATGCAATACTATTATTAAGAGACAAGATTGAATATACATTCGGTAACAAATTAAGATAAAACAGTTACTGTCTTTATGTATTGCTTAGCAATTATATACATTTTTTTATTTATTAATAATAAAATATTAAAATATTAAATGACCCAGCAAAAATAAATTTTGGTAATTGATAAAAATTATAAAATTAATACAAAACGAGGTAAAAATGAAAAAAACATTCACAGTACCACATGGTTTTTCAATTAATCATGTTGCTGAATTTATTCTAAACAATTTAACAAAATCAAAAATAATTATGCTTAACGGTGATCTGGGAGCTGGCAAAACCGCTTTGGTAAAAGAATTGGCGAAATTAATTGGAATTGAAGACAAAATAACATCGCCAACATTCAATTACATGAAAGATTATCCGGGTTTAATCCATATTGATGCATATCATTTAAACGATGATTTGAGCGAATTTGAAGACTATTACCAAGATAATTTAATCGCAATTGAATGGTCAGACAATATAACTCATTCATATAAAAACTATCTGGATGTAAGAATTAGTTTAGACAAGGAAAATAATCATATTTTTGTCATAAGTGAGGTGAAATAATGAAAATGTTTATTGACACAACTGGCGATAGTTTTGTTCTTGGGCTCTTTGACGACAATAATTATTGTATTGATTCTATACTAATCGAAAATGTTCCTAAAAAAGTTGATCTATTGACTAGTAGTACTGAAAAAATACTGAAAAATAACAATATTGATATTAATCAAATTAGCGATTTTTACCTTAACCTTGGTCCAGGATATTTTACAGGAGTAAGAATTTCATTAGTTTATGTTAGAACAATTGCTTTAATTACTGGTGGCAACATACACACAACAAGCTCAATGCAATTATTGCAAAAACAATTGCCTACAAAACCTGAATTTATAATTAATGCCTCTGGTTCAAAAGTCTATTTATATAAAAATATAAATAAAACATTTGACCCTAAAAATATTGAAATTTTAGACAACGATGAATTGAATTTTGATGTTATTAATTACACTGATATTATCAATAATTTCAATAAATATATTGAATTATTTACCGAAAATGATAATTTAATTGATATTGAACCTTACTACATCAAAAAACCACAAATTGGAGGCAAATAATGCGTATTCTAGGTATTGAAACAAGTCATGATGATACTTCTATAGCGCTTTTAGAAAATGGCAAAGTTTTAGAAATGAAAACGATTAGCCAAATAGATATTTTTAAAGAATTTGGCGGTACTATTCCAGAGATAAGTTCGAGAATGCATGTTAAAAACATAAACATAATTCAATCATTTTTTCAAAAAAAATATGATTTGCAGTCTATCGACTACATCGCCTATACACAAAAACCAGGCTTAATTGGCACATTGCAAATTGGGTATTTATTCGCAAGTGCATTGGCTTTATCATTAAGCAAAAAATTAATTCCAATCAATCATTTAGAAGGACATTTTTACTCAAACGCTATTGAACAAAACATAGAATATCCTGCACTATGTTTATTAGTTTCGGGCGGACACACACAATTAATGTATGTTAAAAATCCTTTTGATATACAAGTGATTGGCGAAACATTAGATGACGCTGTTGGAGAAGCTTTTGATAAAGTTAGTTCAAAATTAGGTTTGGGTTTTCCAGGAGGACCTATAATTGATAAAATTTACCAGTCATATCGTGGAGAATATATTAAATTTACAAAACCGCATACAGCAAATAAATATGATTTTAGTTTTAGTGGACTAAAATCTCAAATTTTAAACTACTATAATACACATACAATGCGTGGCGAAACAATTGACAAGGAAAAACTTGCCGCTAGTTTCGAGCATACAGCAATTGAATATCTAATTTCGAAAACCAAAATTGCTTTAGATAATTTTGAAGTAAACTCGTTAGTTTTAGCCGGTGGTGTGAGTGCGAACACAAAATTAAGAAGTGAATTTCTAAAATTAAGCGAAAAGGCAATTGTACCAAATTTAAAATATGCTACTGATAATGGAGCAATGATTGCAATGTGTGCGTATGAACAAATTAAATTTAAAAAGAATAATTCATAACAGTATCAATATTAAATTCTTTATTAATTTTAATATTAATTTATAATTAAAATATTATTAATAACTAAACTAAATTTAAGGAGAGAATAATGGCATTTAAGAAATCACAAATAACCAACAATATTGTTCGTAAAATCGGTAAAATAGGTGGCTTAACAAGTAGTGGCTATACAAAAGAATTAAATCTTGTTTCTTGAAATAACGGAGAACCAAAATACGATATTCGTGATTGAAGCGAAGACTACGCACGTTCAAGCAAGGGTATTACACTATCAGTAGAAGAATTAAAAACTCTAAAAGCTATTCTAGACGAAGAAGTTAAAAATCTTTAATTTTATATTGCTATAATCAAAAATTTAACCTTTACCAAGGTTCTTTTTGTTTTAATTGAGTAACATTTATGATAATAAAAGCACAGAAAAAAGATATCAAAGAAATTAAAGATTTTTTAAATATTGATTCTGACAAAAATTTCTTTTTTATTGGCGATATTGACGCCTATGGAATTGAGTCAAAAGTACACAAAACACTGATAAAAGTTGAACAAAATAAGATTATTGCTGTTTTGTTAATCTTCAATCAAACATTGTTATTTTTTGACCCATATTCAAAATTACAATGAGAAGAAATCAATGAAATTATTGTTGAAAATAATTTGAAAAACATCAATATTTCAGACACAATGTTTGACAAAATAGCTTTTAATTTAACAAACAAAAACAAATATACAATTCACAAACAAATGATAGCGAAACTAGAACACAAAACAAACATAGACACATCCGGAGTAATTAAGGCCGAGTTTGTTGATGTCCCTCAAATTGTAGAATCTCGAATGAAAATTAAAGAATTCGGCGATTTCACTAACAATCATCAACAAGAATTGGAATTATACATAGAGTCGTTTAAGGCAGGTATTTCAAACCCTTTTATTATCAAAGATAATAATATGGTTGTGAGTTGTGCTTTAATTTCTATCAATGCAGACAATAAAAGTTTTATCGGTGGAGTCTATACACTAAACGAATATCGGAATCAAGGTTTAGGATCAAAAGTGGTTGCAAAACTATCAAATTGAATAATTGATCAAGGTAAAATTCCTATGCTTTTTTATCATAATCCAAGTGCTGGCAAAATATATCGTTCATTAGGCTTTAAAGAAATTGGCAGTTTATACACAGTTGTAATAAATAATTAAGGAGTACAATGTTTAATTTTTTAGAAAATAGAATTCAAAAATCAATTCAGAAAATGAATAAAAAAACAATAGTTAACGAAGAGGATATTTTAGAAGTAACTAGAGACATTAAAATGGCTTTACTAGAGGCCGACGTTAACTTAAAAGTTGTTAAAGAATTTATCAAGAACGTTAAAGAAAAAGCATTGGAATCGAGATTAGTCGGTTCATTGAATGCTTCACAACAAATGATTAAAATTGTTCATGCCGAATTGCAAGAAATTTTAGGTGGTGACGTCAAAGAAATTAAAATCGACAAAAAACCTTTCATTATCATGATGACGGGTTTGCAAGGTTCTGGTAAAACAACAGCAGCTGCTAAAATTGCTTATTTTTTAAGAAAGAAAAATTATATTAATAAACCTTTGTTAGTTGCTGCTGATATTTATAGACCTGCTGCCGTGCAACAATTAGTAACTTTAGCAAAAAGTATTCAAGTTGATTATTTTGAAAAAGGAACTCAAATTAGTGCACAAGATATTGTTTCACAAGCTATTGAGCACGCTGATAAAAATAAAAATGACTTAATAATCATCGATACCGCCGGTCGTCTTTCAATCGATGAGGAATTAATGAATGAGCTTGTTGATTTAAAGGCTATTGCAAAACCTAGCGAAATTTTCTTTGTTGCTGATGCCTTGAGTGGTCAAGACATTATTAATGTTGCTACCACATTCGACGAAAAATTAAAATTGAGCGGATGCATTATTACCAAATTAGACTCTGATGCCCGTGGTGGTGCGGCCTTGAGTTTAACAAAAGTGTTGAACTTACCAATAAGATTTATTGGTACAGGTGAAAAAATTTCAAATTTAGACTTATTCTATCCAGATAGAATGGCAGATCGTATTTTAGGAATGGGTGATGTCTTAAGTTTAATTGAAAAAGCAGAAGAAGTTTATGATCCAAAAGATGCCAATAATATGGTGGCGAAATTACTAAAAGGCAATTTCACACTTGATGATTTAATGAATAACCTAGCACAGATGAAAAAACTAGGTAAAATGAAATCAATTTTAAAAATGATACCTGGTTTGGCAAACAAAATCAGTGAAGAAAAAATTGAAGAAGCAGAGGTTAAAATGCGCTCGTATGAAATCCTTATTTCTTCAATGACTAAAAAAGAACGTCAAAATCCAAAGTTACTGAAACAAGCTTCACGCAAAGCCAGAATTATTTCAGGTAGCGGTAGAAGTGCCTTTGAATATAACCGTTTAATTAATGATTTCGAATCTATGTCAAAAAATATGGGCGAAATGGCTAAAAAAATTAAAAGCGGAAATCTATCAGATTTATCAAAACTAGGCTTTGGTGGAGGCTTTGGTGGCTTTTAAAATACCTGAATTCTTTCGCTGACAAGGTGATAATAAATCATTTTACTTCGAAGGAATATCGTTAATCATATTCAACGTACTCTTTGCCTTAACTGTTTTATCAATGATATTGCTATGGTTATTTAAAAAGCCAATATCACGTTGATTTAACAATAAAAATAAACATTTGATTATTTTATCAAAAGTTCAATTATTCAGATTAATCGGATCAATAACACTCGTTTTTATGTTTCTGCGTTCTGTATTGCTCATAATTTCCCATTTCCCAACACAATGAGAAGCACTGCCGTTCCATCTATGTAGATTCATGTTATTGTTGAGTGCTTTATGCCTTGTATTTAACAAAGTAGATTATGTTAAATATTTCGGACACGTGGCAATAATTGGTGCTTTAATCGCATTGTCTAAACCTGATCTTAATTTTGAAAACGGAATAGTTCCGTTTCGCACTGGTTTAGACTCATATTATTTTTATGATTACATCCTTATACACTCGTTTTTAATACTATTAACCTCAGCTTTATATATAGTTTCCAATCCAAGATTTAAGGCTAAAGATATTTTATATGCTGTAATTTTCTTCTTTTCTACAACAATCATAATTTTTTCAATAAATTGATTGACCAGTGTTTATGCAAATGATTCGTGAAAAACAAATTATTTCTATTTAGGAAAAGACGAAATAAACTCACAAAAAGATATATTTGGACCATTATCAAAATGGCCTTACAATTTATTTAGCTGATCAATTTTAGGTACAATTGTTGCTACAATTTCAATATCATTTTGATTTTGACAAGATAGCTTTTATTTGGATAAAATCAATAAAAAATGAGTATTTGTTAAACAAAAATCAATACGTTGAATTGAATTTAAAAACTCATTCAAAAGATAGTTAACACATCCTTACTGGATGTTTTTATATTAAAAATAAAAAAATTGAAAAGAGGGAAAATGAATGAAAAATTCAAAATTTATATAGATTTCGAAGCAATTACTTATAACTATCTTGTAAGAGTTATAAGAAACATACCTAGATATCAAGAACTTCCATATATTTTCACTTTAGGGCTATACAAAGACAACCGTTTTATAACTATTACCAATAAAATTGACTTATCTTTAATAACAGATGACAAAAGCCTTAATTTCGCAATAAATATTAATTTAAAAGAATTAATAATTGAGGCAGTACAAAAATTAACAAAAATAAAAGATTTGGAAATTAACGATGATACTGTTGAATTTATTGCGTGAGGTGTCAGCTTGGAAAACAAAATATTAACTCAATTATTTGGCATGAGAGCAACAAATTTACAGGGTAATTACGAATTTTCGCTCGATCACTTTATACCAACTGGTGTTTTTTGCGACAGTGAATTTGACTATATTAATTTCCCTGGATATTCACAGTATTTTTACGAAAATAAAAAATTAAAAATAAAACCTGATTTTGCTAAAGGTGCTTTGGCTTCAATTATTGGTGCTCTTGTTTTAGCCTCATCATCACAAAGCAATATTGTGAATACTAGATTAAAATTTCCCCTACCTGAAAAATTAATTAGCATAGCCTTAAACTCAATTTATGAGTACAATAAACAAGATGTTTTAAAAATGTTTTTCATTTTGCAAAACAGCGAAAAAAGCAATAACATTCACACAAAAATAATCAAATACAATAAAGAGAAAAATAAAATCAATTCAGAAATTAATACTCTCGAAAAAATTATCAAATTATTAAGTAAAACAATAGAAGGTCCTGATATCTTTGATGTAGGAAACATTCGAGATGATTTCAAAACAATTAAATATTTAATCAACACGAATAATATAAAAATCAATGAAAACTCTCAGTTATTTATTGAAAAAATCAATAAGTTAGAATCAATACTTGATTTTGATTTTAGGGGTGTAGAAACAATAATAAATGAGTTAAAAACCATTGCGAATAAGCTAGAAAAAAAATTCAACCACCTAAAGCATTATGTAATACCTGGGTTGGCTGATAATGAATATAAATAGGACGTTTAGTCCTTATTTTTTATCGAATATTAAAATAGGAAATAAAGCTAGCAAGCTAATTAATAAAATAATGAAAATAGAGATGGCAACAGCAGCAAAAATACGTTTTAAACGCGCTTTACCCACTTGTTGTGAGTATTGATCAGTAATTTTTTTTGCTTTTTGCAACACGTTGTGGCGGCTAAAATCATCCATTTTAGAAATTTCTTCATTGTTGATGTTATTTTTGACATTTAACTCAAGTGTTGTAGACATTAAATTTGTGTCTTCCTGTGTATCTATTTTTTTATCATTCATACATTTATTGTATTACAAGCATTTTATAATCAAAATAAATTAAACGTACAAATCAACAAAATATTTTAAAAATATAATTAATATATTAAAATAAAAATAATTATTTAATTTAAAATTAATTTTCTATTAATAATTCATTAAAAATTATGGAGGTGATATGAACAATGTCAATATATTCGCTTTAGGTGGATTAGATGAAAATGGTAAAAATTGTTATATTTTTGAGTACAACAATAAAATATACGTAATCAATGCGGGTACAAAAGTTCCAATCAATTCAAAAAATGGGGTCGACACCTTAATCCCTAATTTTTCATATTTAGAAAAAAACAAAGATAGAATTGCCGGTGTATTTATAAGCGATGTTAAAAACGAAACATTTTCCGCCTTGCCTTGACTTTTAATGCATATTCCTGATTTGAATATCTACACTTCTTCATTCAATAAGATCATGATCACTGAGCGACTTTCAAAATACAAAATAATGAACAAAAACTTCAAAATTCACACTATTTCGAAAATGACAAAATTTAATGACATTTTTGTTCAACCTATCGAGCTGGCAGGTTCAATGCCTGGCCACATCGGTTTTGATTTTATTACTCCAAGTGGTGACTATTTATTCATGTTTAACTTTGTTGAAGGCGATCTTGGAATTTACGGAAAATTGAATTTTGATACATTGCAAAACGCTTTCAAAAAAAGACAGTTAGTTGCTTTAGTTGTTGATTCAGGTAGAGCAAATTACTCTGGTAAAGCTGTTGAGAAAATAAATTTACCTGATTCGCTTCGTGATGTGTTTATGGCTGCAAATCCTAACGAAAGAATAATTATTGGAGCATACGATGAGGAAATGGTAGCTATTCACCAAATTCTTGACATGGCTTATGAGACAAAAAGACCAATCGTTACTTACGGAAAAACATATTGACAGTTATTCAACTTAATGAAAAAAGAGCATCCAGAATTGCCTTTACCTGAATTAATTGATTATAAATCAGTCAATAAAGTTGATAATGCAGTTGTATTAGTTACTGGTGCTATTGAACGTCTATACTCAAGATTCTTAAGAATAACTGATAATAATGATGTTTTCTTGAGTCTTAAACACACTGATAATGTTATTATGATTGCTCCTCCTGTTGCCGGATTGGAAAGTATTGCCGCAGTCGCTTTAGATGATATTGCACGTATTACACCTAAAATTTCTGATGTTACAGGAAAAGAATTTTACAGACATCGTCCTGCTCGTCAAGATTTAGTAGATTTAGCTAAAAAATTAAAACCAAAATATGTAATACCTGTTCAAGGTTTATATCGTTATTTATCTGAAGCTGCAAAGTCAATTAGCACTGAGGCAAAAATAAAACCACAAAATTGTTTATTATTGCAAAATGGAAAAGTTGCTCATTTTATCGACGGTAAACTTTCAAGCACTAAAGGTAAAATAAAAGGCGTAGGTGATGTTATTATCGATGGATTTGGAATTGGCGATATCAGTACTGAAGTTATAGCTGAACGTGAGATTTTAGGTCGTGACGGGGCTATAATTATCACTTCAACATTCAATCCAACAACCAAAAAATTAACTGGTAAATTACAAATAAATATGATTGGTTCAATATCAAAAGACGATAAAAAAGACGCAGAACAATTGATAATTTTAACACTAGCAAACCTAATTGATACTGAAGAATTCGATGGCTTAAAAGATTTCCAAAATCGTTCAAGACACGTCATAAGAAAAAAAATATTTAAAACATTCAATAAAGAGCCAATGATTATTGTTTCACTTAACCAAAACTAATTATTAGTATATAATTACTATAGACATTTATTTAACTTAATCTTATAAAAGTTATAGGAGATTTATGAAGACACTAAAGATATCAACAGTAATTTCATGACTTATTACTGTTGGACTTGTTATAGGTATCATCGTGGTTATTAACTACTATCAAAATTTATACGCAGGTGTAAATGAAAGTGGTGAAGCACAAAAAGAAGCATATAAAATGTTGAGTGCAGGTTCAAACTATTTTGGTTACACATTACTATCCCTAATAGTTGTGTTTACAATAATTAGTTCAGTACTATCAAACATTTGATACAAAAACAAAGACAGAAAACTTTCTCACGATATTAACCGTGATGTGACTGAAGTTTCAAAATTATTTGACTTCTCAAAATCAAAATTTTAATCAAAAAAATACTCAATTAATTTGAGTATTTTTTAATTTAAATTTCAACAGAAATTAATTTTTGAGAGAGTTTCTAAATTTTTTGGGTAAACAATTGTCTTTTTTAATGATATCAACATAATAATGAATCAACTTGGGGTTAAAAAAATATTTTTTCTCATTTTTCTTTTCAATTGCTTGCTCTAAACCAGCATAAATTAATTTTTTTAAGCTATCAGGATAGTTAAAATCAATTGCGTTTTGTTTGAATTCTTCTCTATCAACCACAAGCAATTCTCTACGAGGATAACACTTAATATCTAAGTCAAAATCAATAAATTTGATTGTGTTGTCTTCGTAAATTGGTTTTGAAGCGAGATTCACATAAATATAGTTGCTATTTTTTTCTAGCATAACAAGAGCGTTATAATTCTCTTTTTTGGGTAAGAACCAAATTACAGGAACATTGTAAACTCATGAATTTTTGTATTTTTCACCGACTTTAGTTCGATAAAGAAATAGGACAAAATGATCTTCTGTATTTCGAATCACTTTAGCACCATTTCATTGTCGATATAAAGTACCATCATATTTGTATGCCTGCACATTAACGATTGCCCCTAAAAGTGGAAAAACTATCTCCCTTTTTTTTATTATAGGCATAATACTCCTCAATTATTAGTGCAGCAATTCTGCTCATTATTGAACGTTAGCAAAAAGCTATCTTCAATATTCAAATTATAAATTAATTTGCTTATATGTGGCCAAAATTATGCTTGATATTAGCAAAAAATATAAAAACGTATCCAAAAATAAGCAAAAAAGTTAATACTTTTATTGAAAAAAGTATTTATTTCAATAAAAAAATATAATTATCCATAGATTTTGCTTTTTTACATTAAAATTTAAATACTATGGGATTTTTTAAATTTTTAAAAGAAAAAATTTTCGGTCGTAAAAAAGATAAAGTTGCCGAAAAAGAACAACAAATTGAACAACAAGAACAACAGCAATTACTTGAATCCAAAAAACTAGAAAAATATTCAACTGGTTTAGCTAGTGCTTCGAGTCTCGGACGTAAAATATTTAATTTACAAAATAAATACAAAAAAATTAATGAAGAGTTTTTTGACGAATTAGAAGAAATATTGATTATGTCAGACATTAGTGCTCAACTTGTTTATGCAATTATAACTCACCTAAAAAATGAGGTTAGGGTTCGTAATTTAACAGATTCAAAAGAAATTGGTGAATTAACTGCCGATCAAATGTTTGTTATTTACACAAACAAAAGTATTATTGACACAACACTAAATTACGAGGATGATAGATTAAATATTTTTGTCTTTGTTGGGGTTAACGGCTCAGGTAAAACAACATCAGTGGCTAAAATTGCTCATAAATACATAAAAATGGGTAAAAAAGTATTGATAGCTGCTGCTGATACATTTAGAGCAGGGGCTGTTAGTCAACTAGAGGTATGAGCTGGTAGAGTTGGTGCCGATATAGTGAAACCGGCCAAAGAAGGAGCTGATCCAGCATCTGTTGTTTTTGATGCATTAAAAAAAGCCAAAGAAGAAAATTATGATTTATTATTGATCGACACAGCCGGTAGATTACAAAATAAAATCAATTTAATGCGTGAACTTGAAAAGATATACACAATTATTGCAAAATTCCAAGAGAACGCTCCTCATGAATGTTTGCTAGTTTTAGATGCTACAACAGGACAAAACGGCGTGAGTCAAGCACGTCACTTCAAAGAAGTGACAAACCCAACTGGCATTATTTTGACAAAAATGGATGGTACTAGCAAGGGTGGTATTGTTCTTTCAATTAAAGATGAGTTTGATTTAAATGTTAAATTTATAGGTTTAGGTGAAGGTTTAGATGATTTAGAAGAATTCGACCTAGATAAATTCATTTACACGATGACTAAAGAATTAGTGGAGGCAAGTGAAATTGAAAATAAATAACATTGAAGAAAGAGAACATTATATTGGTTTATACGAAAAGTACCAAAACCTGTTAACTCAAACACAAAAACAAGCATTTAGATTGTATTTTTACGAAAATTTAAGTTATCAAGAGATTGCAGATATTACAGCAACTACACGCACAGCTGCTTATGATAGTGTCAAAAAAGCACTTAAAAAATTAACAAAAATTGGCGAAAGTGTTGCTTAAATTAAATTAATTATTGAAAATAATGGGTGTTTTTATAGAAATTTTGAATTTTTAAACATAAAAACGCATATTTAATAAAAAAATACTTATTAAAATCTCTTTTATATATATAATTAAAAAAGATTTTATACTATGATATAGTAATTAGACGTAAGTCTATTTCAAACACATATAAGTGTGCAATAAATTTATAGGAGAAAAAATGGCAAGAGAAGGATTTATTTTTCAATGTACTGTATGTAAAATGGAAAATTACATCAGCAAAAAAAACAAAAAAAATCACCCTGAAAAAGTGGAATTAAATAAATTTTGTGGCAAATGTGGTAAACATTCATTACACAAAGAGAAAAAATAATAATTAATTCAGTGTTAACTGAATTTTTTTATTAATTTTGCATAAAAAAACAGTCTTTTATGACTGTTAAATTATCTAAATCATGGTTGATATAAGATGAAACATAGAGCAACATTCCCTAAAATTAAGGAGAACATTGGGGCTTTTTTTGTGTATAAATACAGAGAGACTACAATACCTAATGGTATGTAGATATACGAAACAATTTGTCTTCATCCTTTAAATAAAAATTTATAAACACCACTATTGTAATTTAAAGCTGCGTAATTTTTAACTGATTTGTTGAAAACTACTTGTGGTGCTATCAGACCAATAAATAATTGAATTGCTAAGGCAACAATGATTGCCGTAACAACAGGGTTCATAACTTTCAGTAATTGTTTAAAGTATGTTGATTTATCAAATTTATCTGAATATTTAAGTGCAAGTTTCATCATTAAAATGGCAGGAACTGTAAAAGCTAGAAATGTTAAAAACATCGCAACTATTCCAACTCAAATATTGTCTGTTACTAAGTAACCAGTTATTGCTGCAAATTTAGGACTTAAAATCCCTGGTGTTGAGTTTGAAATAGCAAATATATTACTCATTTGTTCTGACGTTATATTGACATTGAATCAACTGCTAAGTGAGTTTCACAATCATGTAAAAATTGGCATAAATATTTGACCGCCACCAAAAACTGATAGTGAAATCAAAGCGATCAAAGGAATTGAAACTAATAATGGAATAAACATTATTTAGCACCATCCTTTCCTTTTTTCTTGTTAGTAATATTTTTGCGTTTTTTTATAAAAAATACAGTAGTGAATATTGCAATTATCAATACCATTATTGCCACTGGCACATTTCATGGTGTTGGGATAAATAGTGAAAATGCAAATGTTGAAATGAATAAAATCAATCATAAACTTATACGTGATTCTTTTATTCCTTTGCGAAAGTAATTTCATGCAAAACCGATTAAACTACCAACTATCGCAACTAAAACACCGGTTTGAATAATCATTAAATAACGCTTATCTAATTTATTAACTAAAAATATTAAACAAACGGCTAAAACAACATGAGGAATTGAGGCTAAAACAACCACAATAGTTCCTTTTCAAAAGCCAAGCGCTTTAATAGCAACATAAGACAAAGCCTGAATTGCCATAGGTCCTGGCAACATGTTTGTTATTACAACATTTTTATCAAACTCTTCATTATCCAATCATTCATATTTGTCAACTACATATCTTTTAATTACCGGCATGAGTGCATTACCACCACCAAAGCCGATAAAAGTAACCATGAGAATTAATACGAACACATTCCAAAATGTCGGTTTTTTCTTTTTATTTTTTATCATTTTTACCTCTAAAATAATCTTATTTGATCAGTGTCATCTAAAGTTCCAAAAACACCTAACTCTTTCATTTTTTCTGTTAATGTTTTATTCACTTTTGCTCGATTTGTAAAATCTTGAACTGATGTATATGGTTTTTCATTACGAGCCGTAATAATTGAATCAGCGACAGCTTTACCAAGACCATCTAATGCACTAAACGGTGGGATTAAGCAATTATTTTCTTCATCTATCAATCATTCTTGTGATAGTGATTTTTCAATGTCAATATTGGAAATATATAATCCTCTGGCATATAATTCTCTCGTTATTTCAAGAATAGGCATAATAATTTTTTCTTTATTTTCTAATTCATTTTTATTTTTTGCTTCCAAAGCAGTTAATTTATTGTGGGCCTTTTTACCGTGTTTAACATCTATCATTCCCTCAATATCTAACGCATTAGCATGCGTTGCGTAATATGCCGCATAAAACGCTAGTGGTTTATTGATTTTAAACCACGCTATTCATCATGCCATCAACACATACGCAACAGCGTGTGCTTTAGGGAACATGTACTTAATCTTTTTCATACTTTCTATTTGTCACGTTGGCACTTTGTACTCAATCAATTTATTTTCTTCTTCTTCGGTTAAACCTTTACCTTTACGTACTTTTTCCATAATATTGAAAGCATACCGGTTAGGAACACCTTCTTTCCTTAAAGTTGCTAATATATCATCACGACATGAAAAAATATCTGGTAAAGTAAAGCCCTGCGACATAATTAAATCTTGGTTATTGCCCAATCACACGCTTTCACCGTGACTTAGACCCGAAATAGAAACAAGATCAGCAAACGACTTCGGCTGAGCCTGTGCCAACATTTGCCGTACGAATTTGGTACCAAATTCTGGCAGTCCAATTGCTCCAGTTTCTTCATAACCTATATCACTAGGCTCAATGCCTAATGGTTTGGTTGATGTGAAAACTTCAATTAATTTTTCATCTTTTTTCGGCAGTGATGAAATCTTAATTCCTGTGTATTTTTCTAACATTTTAATAATAGTAGGATTATCGTGTCCAAGTAGATCTAATTTTAAAACGTTATCGTGGATTGCCTTATATTCAAAGTGCGTTGTCAATCAAGTTGAATCTGTATCATCGGCTGGATAATTGACTGGAGTAAAATCAAAAACATCATACTCAGTCGGAATAATTATTATACCACCTGGATGCTGCCCAGTTGTTCTTTTAACACCTTCGATTTTTTGTGCTAAAAAGGAAGCAAACGAATCAGAATATTTTTTTTCAGTTTCTTCAAGAAAACTCTTTACATAGCCATAACCGGTTTTAAAAGCAATTGTTGAAATAGTACCAGCTCTTAATGTGTGCGTTTCACCAAATAATCTTTTTGTTTCATTGTGAACTTCACCTTGAAATTCACCCGAAAAGTTTAAGTCAATATCTGGAACCTTATCAGCTTCGAAACCTAAAAATGTTTCGAAAGCAATCGAATGCCCGTCTTTGTTCATATTCACATTGCATTTAGGACATAATCTATCCGGTAAATCATAGCAAGAAGTAATTGAGTCAATATTGGCTAATTCAAAATGTTTACACTGGTCACAAACATAATGCGGATCTAGTGGGTTAACTTCCGAAATATCACTTAAAGTCGCCACTAGCGAAGAACCAACCGACCCACGACTACCAACAACGTAGCCTTCATCAAGCGATTTTTTTACCAATCTGTGTGAAATTCAGTATATAACGTCAAAACCATATTTGATGATTGGTGTCAATTCAGCTTCAATTCTCTCTTTAATTAAAGATGGTAAATTTTCGCCGTATTTTTTATGAGCATTCTCATAAACAAGATTACGCAATTTCGTTTTAGAATCATCAAAATTCGGCGTGTATAGTTTGTCTTTAATTACTTGTACATCTTCAATCATATTTGCAATTTTTTGAGTATTTTTGACGACTACTTCATTGATTAAGTCTTGATCATCTAAAAACGAAAACTGCTCTATCATTTCATCAGTTGTTAAAAAATGTTGATTAGGAATAGTCAATGTTTTATCTCTTGCTCTTGAATAATTGTATAGATAGTGTCTTGAGCCGCCAATTCCTTTGGCATAAACTAGAATTTCAAATGCTTTTTTATCCATTAAATCTAGATATCTAACATCTCCAGTTGCTACAGGAATTTTGCCAAATTCTTTAGCCGTGATAATAATTTCTTTTAAAGAAAAATGAAGTTGTTCTTTTGTAATGAAATCCATATCAATTCAGTGTTGAAAACACTGTGGTGGCGGTATTTCAATATAATCGTAACGCAATATTTCATTCAAAAATTCTTCATTATTTGAGTAAAAATAATCATCAAGCAACTTAGATCTTAAAGTTCCCGAGCCAATCAATAAATCATTATCTTTTTTAATATCTTCAAAGTAGGTTTTTGGTCCGTAACTATAATTTGTTGTTAAACAATCACTTACCATTTTGAATTGCTTTTTCAATCCTTGTTGATTCTTAACTAAAGTACTGATTGTATAAGGAAAACGATCCCTAAATTTTTGTTCAGGTTCATAATTGTATAAATCTTCAAAAGTGAAAACACCATTAACACCCATTCTGTGCATCATTTCGACTCAAACATCTGCCAAAACTTTAGCATCATAGTCTGCACGGTGGGCTACGTTAGGGTTATAATCAACACCTAAATTATTCGCTAAATCACCTAATGAGTGTTTTTTACGTTCAGGAAATATCAATCTAGAAACTATCAATGTGTCAATAACAGTAACATTAGGGAATGGCATATTATGGATTCTAAATTGTTCTTTAATAAAATTAAAGTCAAATTTTGCGTTGTGAGCAAGTGCAATTTTGCCGTCTAAATCATTGTAAATTCTTTGCAACGCTTCGCGATAGTCAATAGCTTTCGTGTCAATATCACGCTGTGTAATCCCTGTCAACGATGTAGTAAAAGGCTTGATTTTTTCTTTAGGTTTAATTAAAAATTGCGTTGGTTTAGGGTCAGTTTTTTCAATAGCTATTGAGTATGAACCATACTCAATTAACTCATGAAAACGAGGGCTTAAACCAGTTGTTTCAATATCAAACGAAATAAAAACTTGGTCATTGATTTTACCCTTAGGCACTGAACCTAAAAATATTTTAGGTCTTTTAAAATATGTTGAATAAGAGGCTCCGTATATCGCCTTAACATTGGATTTTTTAGCTGCTTGATAAAAACGTGGATATCCTTGCACCGCATCTAAATCAGAAATAGCGACTGCTGGCATTTCAAATTTTTGAGCTCTTTTGATAATTTCGTCGGGCTCAATTATTCCATCCATCGTATTTAATTTTGAAGAAACATGTAACTCAACACGTTTTTCATTTTTATCAGATTCATCTTTACTAATTGAATAAGAAGGTTGAGTTAGTTCATAATTATCAATATAAATGAATCACTCAGGCTTACCATATGCTTGAATAGCAGTTGTACCCCTAATTGCTATTCATTTGCCTTTAACAAAATCATTACTTATTATTGACTCATCTAACGGTTCATTTCTAAATCATTTGGCACTAATGGCGTCGTTATAATCACATATTGACAGAGAATAGATAAATTTTCCGTTTTTGGTTTCTAATAATTCGTATTCAAAAATTTCCCCGACTATTTCAACATCACTTTTTTCAGGAAAAATGTTTATTTCATTAATTTTAGTTTGCTGGTATTTTTTTTGCGATCAACGTTTGGTAAATTTAGATTTAGAACTGCCCGAAGAGTGTGAATTATTTGTTTTTTTATTGATTTCAATTTGTTTAATCATACGATTGAATTCTTCAATCTCTTCTTTTTTATATTCAACATTAGCCCTAAATTCGTATTCATGGGCGCTAACCGGAACATACTTTATATCGATTTCTAGTAATTTATATCCGTAAAGTTTCAATTGTTCAACAAAATGCATTAATTTTGGTTTTAGATGATTAAATTCATTTTCATCATTAACAATAAATTCAAACTTATTGTTATCTTTATTTAACATTAATTTGTGAAATTTAGATTTTTTCAAATCTGAGTATTTTGGCGATTTATTCAATAAATATTCAATAAAATTAACAATATTTTCTTGTTTATATTGCAAAATATCAAATTGATAATGTGGCATTATACGATAATGTGCATTATTTAATATTGATTTATGAAATTCGAAAAATTCATCAGTTACTATTTCATCATTAAAATTAAACCAAATTTCCAAAACATCACTTGTTTGGTCGTGTACATATCTTTCCACTTCGGTTTTTTGTAAACTTTGTGAAATTTGTAAATTCAATGAATTACACAATTTAATAAATCGTTTGTTATTTGTTGAACTCATAAACGCCTCCGTTGTAAACAATAAATTAACTAAAATACTGTTCTTTTAAAGTAAAAAGCCACATTAGTGGCTAGTTGTCGTAATTTGAAAAATAGTAAAAAATAAATTCATCAACCATTTCTTTACGACGTTTATAAAATGTTGTTTTAGAGCATAACGCTTCTCATCATTTTTTATCTTCGTTAGGAATTAAAAATAATTGTATTATTAACTCCTTATTTAACTTTGAAACACAAGTTAATACTCTTTGCATATTTTCACTAAAATAATTGAATAGTGAATCTTTTTTCTCATCCGATAAACGTGAAGGCCTCTTGATTGCATTGAGAGCGGCAAACTTTTTAGCTTTTGCATGTCCAAGTTCTAACTGAGCAATTTGCGAAACGACATTATAACGTTGCAAATTTGTTAAACCTTCGCTCATATCCAGACCTTGAATAAGTTTTTGAAACATAATTACCTCTCTGTTTCTAAGAAAAAAGTTAGTTAAGTTAAGTTTAACTAATATGCTCTAGCAAAGATAACGAAACGCTTAGTTTCTTTACGACAAATGATGCAAGGCATCGTTTTAAATGGTCTTTCCATTGTCTTAGGAATACAACGTGATGTTGCACCAGTTTCGTTTTTAATTAAGTCCTCAGCCTCGCTTTGACAACAGAATGGGGCAAGAACGAATTTTTGATTATTGATCTCAGTTTTAAATGCTTCGTAATCATCAACACGAGCTGTGTTTTCGTCCAATCTTCTTTTAGCATTGTTATATAAATTATTGTGAATATCTTTCAATAAAGTTTTAACAGTTTTCTTAACTTCATTTATAGGTAAAACTATTTTTTCTAGGGTGTCTCTACGCACGATTGTAACCAAATCATTTTCCAAATCACGTGGACCTACTTCGATTCTTAATGGTGTACCTTGAATCTCAGAATTAGATGCTTTAAATCCAGGATTTTTTTCAGAATTATCTAGTTTTACTCTATAAATTCTACCTAGCTCTTTTAATAATTTCTTAGCAACTTCCCCAACTCTAGGGCTTTTGTTTGCAAAAATTTCAATTATATCGATTTGGGTAGGGGCAATTCTTGGTGGAATAACAATTCCACGATTATCACCATGGGTCATAATAATTGCTCCCAACAAGCGAGTTGAAACACCCCATGATGTTTGATATGCATAATCTTTATTGTTGTTATCGTCTTTAAAAATAATTTCAAATGGTTTAGAAAAATTTTGTGCCAAATAATGACTTGTTCCTGATTGTAATGCTCTACCGTCTTTCATCATTGCTTCAACTGTGTATGTTGAACATGCACCGGCAAATTTTTCTTTCGGTGTTTTTTTACCGACAATGACTGGGATAGCTAAATAATTTTTTAAGAACTTAGCATATAGCGAAATCATTGTTCTTGTAAGTTGTCTAGCTTCCATTGGGTTATTATGACAAGTGTGTCCTTCTTGTCATAAAAATTCTCTACTTCTTAAAAAAGGATTGGTTGTTTTTTCTCATCGAACAACATTGGCTCATTGGTTATAAACAATAGGAAGATCTTTGTATGATTCTATTGAATTTTTAAACAAGTCAGCAAATAAAACTTCAGATGTTGGACGAACAAAAACTTTTTCTTCAAGTTTTGATTCACCCACATGAGTAATAGTTGCTAGCTCGGGATTAAAACCTTCAATATGATCTTTTTCTCTTTGGAAAAGACGCTCAGGAATCAATAAAGGTAAATAAACATTTTTAACGCCCAAACGACTAAATTCTTCATTTAAATATCTTTGGATTAATTCTCAAATTCCGTAAGAATTTGGTTTGAAAACTAATGTGCCTTTTAATGGTCCGTAAGCTATTAAATTACCTTGCTTAACAACATCTGTATATCATTTAGCAAAGTCAGTTTCTTGTGGTGTAATTTTATCTAATTCTTTCATAATTTTCATTATACAATATTTTGCAAACACCGTATAAACATATAAAAAAAAGTGCTTTTTTAGCCTTTTTGCCCTGAAGCACTCTATTTTAATATTTTTTTTATTATTGATAATTTTGATTGAGTATACGGATGTTCACTCAATTTTGTCGAAAAATTTTTCCTTCTGTAAAAACTTACTGGATTTGAAAAATTTAAAAAACCTGCATAGCCGTGTGTTCTACCATTACCCGAGCTTCCGACTCCGCCGAATGGTAAATTTTCCGATACTAATTGAATCATTAAATCATTAATCACTAACGAACCTGTTTTGATGTTTTTAGATATAAAATCCATTTTCTTACTATCTTTTGTAAATAAATAAGTTGATAATGGTTGTGATCTAAGCGATATTTTGTTAACAACTTCATTAAAATAATCGTATTCAATGACCGGCAATAAAGGGCCGAAAATTTCTTGTTGCATTGCTTTGCTATCTCATTTTGAAACAAAAGCTTTAGGATAAATTTTTTGCATATCTTCAAAATGCTCAATATTTACATTATCAGGCAACAAATTTAGTATTCTATGATAATGAAGCGGAGAAATTATTTTTGGAAATTCACGCAAATCGCTCAAATGTGTTTCAACATATTTATTGCAATAATCAACAAATTTATCTGCTTTTCCTTTTTCAATTACAACATAGTCTGGTGCCACACAAGTTTGTCCTGAATTAATTAATTTTGCAGACATAATTTTCGTGGCACAATATTCTAAATCAATATCGTCGGCAATAATTACTGGACATTTACCACCTAATTCCAAAGTAATAGGTGTGTGGAATTTTGCAGCTTGTTGACTAACTAATGTTCCCGCTCTTTCGGAACCTGTAAAGAAAATAAAATCAAAGCGATTTTTTAGCATTTCAATAATACCTTCGATACTTGAATCCATTACATAAACAAAATTTTTATCAAAATGATTATTCAACAATTCATTCAATAATTTTGTTGTATTTTCACTCAATTCCGAAGTCTTAATAATAACTCTATTACCTGCGGCAATCGCAGAAATCAAAGGCATCATAGTTAAGTAAAAAGGATAGTTTCATGGACTAATAATTAAACACAAACCTCTGGCTTGTTGAATTATTTTTGAATGACCAGAAAAAAGCAAAAACGGTGTTTTAACTCTTTTTGGTTTCATTCATTTTTTTAAATTCTTAATAGTCTTTCTTATTTCTCTGATAACTAAACCAATTTCACTAAAATATGATTCATTGGTATGTTTATTCAAATCTAAATAAAGTGACTTACTTATTTGTTCTTCATTCTCTCGTACAATTTTCAATAATTTCTTAAGCAATTCAATTCGTTGTTTGTATGTAACGAAAGGTTCTTCAATACATTTTTGTACTAAAAAGGAATATTTTTTTGACTTAATATCTGTCATTTTTATGATCTCTCTTCAGGTCTAGAAAATACATAACGACCTGTTTCAGTGACTAAAACGTCGTCTTCGTTTCTTGCTCCTCCTAAACCTTCAATATAAATTCCAGGTTCAACAGTAATAACCATTCCAGGTTCAAGAGTATAGTCTTTTGCTTTTGAACTTACATATGGTAATTCATGTACATCAATCCCCAAACCATGTCCAGTACCGTGTACAAAGTATTGACCGTATCCGGCTTTTTCAATATAATCACGACAAATTTTATCTATTTCGCTTGCCTTAATCCCTGGTCTAACAGCATCTCTACCTGCTTTAGCTGCCGCTAAAACAATATCTAATATTTCTTGTGCTTTTGGATTGTTTGCTTGAACTTCTGCCCCGTCATTAGACAAAATAAATGTTCTTGTTATATCTGCTGAATAACCTTTGTATAAAGCACCAAAATCTATTTTTAATAAATCGCCAGCAACTAATTTTCTATCGGTTGGGTGGTGGTGTGGTTCGGCTGATGATGGTCCTGATGCAACTATTTCATCAAAGCTTTCTTTTTCCGCTCCGTTTAATTTCATTAAGTAATTTAATTTAGCTGCCACCTCTTTTTCAGTAAAACCAGGTTTAATTCATTGTTTCAATTGTTCTAATGATTTCAATGAAATATCGATTGATGCTTGCATAATTTTAATTTCTTCTTCAGATTTTAAAATTCTCAATTCTTGTCCTGAAATAAAAACTTCTTCTTTTGGTTTAATTAATTTTTGTAGATATTGTCAGGTTTCAATTTTTAAATAGTCTTTTTCAAAAGCCACTCTATTGTATTTTTTTTCTTCAAAAAATTCTTTCATTGAAGTTCCTGCTAATAAGTGTACAGTCACATTTTTTGCGTTGTTTCTTGCATACTCTATATATCTACCATCAACAAACAAATGAGCTTCGTCTTTTTCAATAATGACATAGCCGTCAGTTGTTTGAATTCCAGTTAGTCACAGTCTTGTTTGTTGAGCTTCTGAAACTAATGCGTCAACTTTGTGTTCTGCAAACATTTTTTCTAAATATTTTCTATTCATTTTTTACTCCTACCTAATACCCGAATTTCTTCAAGAATTTATCATTGTTAATTCATTTATCGGCAACTTTTACTTTTAAATGTAGTTGTACATGAGAATTAAATAAATTACTCATTCTTTTACGAGCATCTATACCGATTTGCTTAATCATTTGAGCATTTTTACCAATAACCATTCCTTTTTGTGAAGCTTTTTTTACAAAAATATTTGCTTTAATTATGATTTGGTCATTTTCATAATCTTCATTAAATTCATTAACCTCGACAGCAATAGAATGCGGCAACTCATCTCTTAATAACTTCATAGCTGATACACGAATTATTTCTTTAGCCATAAAGCGCATTGACTTATCAGTTATAAAGTCCTCGTCGTAATATGGTTCCCCTTCATAGGTATATTTTTTTAGTTCTTCAATCAACATTTTTATTGACTTATCATTGTCTGTTGAAACACTTAAAATATTTTCAAAGCCATGATCACGCAATTCTTTAATTTTGCTTGCTACTTCATCAGGTGATTTGGCTAAGTCCATTTTCGAAATTATTGCAATCTTATTAGTCTTATCTTTAATTTTTTCTAAAATATTCAAATCACCTGCACCGATCAACTCGTTTACAGGAGTTAAGAATAAAATACAATCAATGTCTTTCAATGAATCATAGGCATTTTTATTCAATGCTTCACCTAACTTATTTAAGGGTTTGTGAATCCCGGGGGTGTCAACAAAAACAATTTGACACCCTTCTTCGTTATAAATACCACTAATTTGATCTCTTGTTGTTTGTGGTATGTTCGATACGACAGCTAGTTCATAGTTCAAAATTTGGTTCAACAGCGATGATTTACCGACATTAGGTCTACCGATAATCGAAACAATACATACTTTCATTTTATTTAATTTGCTCACTTCTAATTGGCAGTGGAACAAGTTCAATTAGTTTGTATTTTTGCACTGTTTGCCCGTCACCACTATATAAATATACTGAAGCATTATCGTCCATGAATTCAGTCATAACTTGTCTACAACCAGCACAAGGCGAAATAACAGCAGCACCTGATGAAATTACATGAATTTCTTTAAATGTTCCAACTTTTGCACCGTTTGCTACTGAGCCAAATAAAGCTGATCTTTCAGCACATAGACCAGATGGAAAGGCTGCGTTTTCAACATTTACACCTGGTCATTCTCTTCCTTCTTCATCAATAGCTATAGCTGCGACCTTAAAATTAGATCAAGGGCTATAAGAAAATTTTAAATATGATTTTAGTTTATTTACATCCATAATTATTCCTCTCTCGTAATACCTAAGGGATTAAAAATATCATCAACCATTTTGTCCATTTCGATTTTTTCTTCTGGAATTTCGTGATCATAACCCATTAGATGAATTAGACCATGAGCAAATAGATAACAATATTCACGACGCAGTGAATGATTGTATTCCTGAGCTTGTTGTTCAACTTTCTCGTGGCTAATTACCAGCTCACCGATTGGTAAAATTGGTAAATCAGCGTAAATGTCATCATTACCAAAATCAAAAGACAAAATGTCAGTGGCATAATCTTTGCCACGATATTCTTTGTTTAATTCCTTAATTTTTTCATTATTTACAATTGAAACATCTAATATTATTGTCTTTTTTATACCGAAATAATCCTGTAAATTTTGCAGTATTTGTTTATATTCATTTTCAAAATTGAATGAATTGCCATTCTCTATATTAATATTAATTTCAATCATGATTTAATTATAATATTAAAAATTTATTTCTTATCTTAATATTAATTAAATGCAATAAGGGCGTCAATAAGTCTTACTTTATCGTAAATTAAAACTCCGTCAATAGTCGTGTTGGGAATTAATCTTACTTTGGGCGGAATAGTATAAAAAGTAACAAAAACATTGCTATTAATTGTATTTATACCCGACACTTTTAATGTGTATATTTTTCCAGAGTAAGATATTGTAAGTTGTTTATTTTTTTCAATAAAGAATAATGATTTCTCGGGTGCTAGCAAAATCATTTTTTTGTTAGGATCAATAATAAATTGAATTTTGATTGTTTTTTCTATATTCGAAATCAACAAAAAATACAATAAAAAGATTGAAAATAATAATATTAATGCAATACTGATTCAAAAATACTTATTAAGTTCTGTTAATCTTTTCAATGTCAATAACCTCCTCTTGTTTTAAGTATTTATGTGAATGACTCACTTCTATAAACATTGCATTTTTTTGATATTCAGTAATTTTTTGTTTAATTTGCTCAAAAATCTCTTTATCGATATTTTCAAATGCTTCGTCCAATAAAATTAAATTGTATTTTTGAGTAAATAATTTAAGCAATATTATGAATTGTCTTTGCCCTGATGAAAAGTTAGTTGCGTTATTTTTCGAGCATAAATTTAATGTCAGATTCAATTTTTCCATCAATTCATCTAGCTGATATTTTTCAATGTTTTTATTGAATTCTTCAATCTTTTCATAATTTTTGAGTGTTAAAAAATCATAGATACTTATATCCGGAATATACACGTTGTTATTGATTAAAATTGTGTTATTTATCATATGTTCGTCATTAATGAATTTCAAATTATGGTTATTTACTAAAATATCGCCGGTTCAATCAGTAAAACGATAGTGTAATAAATTTAATAAAGTACTTTTGCCACTTCCGTTACCACCAACAATGACGCAACTTTTTTCAATATTAAGCTCATCTATATTCAATAAATCAACGCCGGTTTCATAGCCATATTTAATATTTTTTAACGCTATCGAATTTATTTTGTCAATTCGCAAGCCATCGTTGTTAGTTTTTTTATTCTTCAAGTTCAGCAGAAAATTAATCATAGAAATATGTTTTTCAACAATCGAATACATCATAACTAGAGATGTTAGACCACTAACCGGATGTATAAAAAACGACATAGCACTCAGTATCATTGCCAACGAACCAAGAGACAATTTATTTTTAAAAATTAAAAATGTTGAAATAGTAGTGATTATTATAGAAACATTACTCAATAATAATTCTGAAAATAAGAATGAGTAATTTTCGTTGATTTTCAATTTGTATTCGCTTTGCTTAAAATTTATTAATGAATTTGTGCGATTGATTTCAAGAAATCTTTTTTCAATGTCGTTTTCGAAAGAATTAACTCCGTATACAGAGTCAAATTCAGATTGATTATATTGATGTGCTTTTTGTAAATGAGATAAATATTTTTTCTCTATAAATAAATGGAAAATGAAATTAATAATTGAAACGAATAAACTAATTATAAAAATTACACTGAATATTTCAATACTTATTCAGATCAATAAAACACTGCTAGCAACAATAGCAAATAAGTTCGAAAAGAATGAATAAACAAAATTTGCTTTATAGTTTGCTATTAAAGATATATAGCTTATGCGTTTAAAAATTTCATTTTTTGTCAATTTGCTCATCTCATTTATTGACAAGTTATTGAGTTTGGTGAAAATTGCTATTTTAAGATCAATTTCCATTTTATTGGTGATTTTTTTAACAATAAGATGTTTAATAAAATTGGTAATCACACGAAGCATATTCAATCAAATAAAAAGTGAAAATAATAAAAATAATGTTTTTTCTAATCGGTTAGGCAAAATTGAATCAAAGACTATTTTGATAAAAAATGATGATACAAATGTAAATACAGTATTTATAATTGCACACAAAATTAAAACAAAATTATGTAAATTAAAATTAAATAATGCTTTGAATTTATTATCAATTTTTAAAACTGGCTCAGTGCGATTTGAATCGTGTTCTTTTTCAATAAAACAAATAACTCCTGTATAAATTTCTTTTAAATGCTCAAAATTAATCTTTACCGATGAGCCTACTCTTGAATCTTGCACTACAATGTGAGTTTTTTTAATTTTCTCAACTAATAAGTAGTGCGAGTAGCCGTTTTCATTAACAACAATAATTATTGGAAGGTCTTCTTTTTTTATTGAAATAAGTTGTTCAAAATCACATTTAAAGGCAGTTAAATTTATTCCTTGTTGATTTGCTAAATAATTCAGTGAAACTAAATTAATTCCTTCATCACTATAATTTGTGTTTAATTTCAAATATGATATATCAACATCTTGATGATTCATTTTTTTAAATAAGTATTGCAAGATATGTAAGCCGCAATCTTTGGTGTCGTATTGTTTTGTTATTCTCATGTCAATAAAACAAAAAACGCTTTAATAATTCAAAAAAACGGAATTTATTATAAAAAGAAATCGTTTTTTAATAATAAATGACAAAAAAGTGTTATTTCGCATTATTTTTTTATCACTATAATAGTAATATAAATAAAAGGAGAAGATTATGAATAAAAAAATAGTACCAATAGCAAGCGACCATGCTGCTGTTGAATTAAAAAATAAATTAGTTGAATATGTAAGAAGTTTAGGATATGAAGTTGTTGATCTAGGCCCTGCTGATGATTCACAAAGAGTTTCTTATTCTTTACAAGGACACTTATTAGCAAACTATGTCAAAAAAAATGATAATGAGTTTGGTATTGGCTTATGTGGTACTGGTTTAGGTATTTCATACGCATTGAACCGCCACCATGAAATTAGAGCAGCTCGTGTAACATCAGTAGAAGATGCTAGACTAGCAAAACAACACAATAATGCTAATGTTTTAGTCTTTGGTGGAAGACAAGTATCATTTGAAGAAGCTAAAAAAATGGTGGATGAATATATAAAAACCCAATATGAAGGTGGAAGACACCAACAACGTATTGAAGATATCGAACACTTCGAAGATTAATTCCCGACATATTCATAAAAAGCAGTTGTACTGCTTTTTTTAATTAATTTTCTATAAAATACTGATAAATTTAGTAATTTTGCTGTAAAAACAGGCTAGAAATATTAAAAAAGTTTTTTTATTCTAGTTTTCAAATCAAAAAGTAAATGATATAGCGAAAGGAGAAAAATGATACAAACAATAAACCAATACTACAATACACTTTCGCCACAACAAAGGTATAACGCAGTGAAATCTCTTGCAATGCTAGACAAAGCTTACAAGAAAAATGAAGTTAAAAATAAATTGTTATTGAGTATTCAGAATAATAACAAAGCCAATTTTCCCGAATCAAAATTTCAAAGAACATTGGAACTTTTAAAGCCTGAAAGTGCTTTTATTATAAGAAATGAATTTAACGAAAATAATAATAGAGATTGATACGATTTGCATTTTTCAAAAACCACTTATTATAAAAATAGAAAAAAAGCAATAGAGGAGTTTTTGTATTTTTATCTTAACTGCTAATCCACAACCGCAAATCGTAGAAAAAAGAGATTTAAAAATTGATCCTTACGAATTTACTGTAAAGAAAGTCTCTTCCAATCCTAACGTAGACAAAAATAAAAAATTTAAACATAATATATATGATTTTGAAACGGCGCGAAGATATTTAAAAGTCAAAAATGTGTTAAGAGGTAGAGTCGAGATTAGAAGATTTTTCAACAAAGATCGCTTCTATATTGCATTTACCATTGCTGTTCCTGTTATGAGTTATAAATCAAAAAACCAAAATGTAGGTCTAGATGATTTTGAATTTAGCGTCAATAACAAACTTATCGATAAGTCAAAGATTAACATAAGGGAGATTGAATATTTCCCAGCCAAACAAGGTAATATTGATGACTTTTTTGCTTTTAAAAAGTCAAATATTGATTTTAAACCAAATGCAGCAACACTTTACCACGTTGTTATTTCTTCGGATTCCCTTGGCTTAAAATTTAGCGAACTAAATAATATTGTTTTTCAAACAAACGGCAACAATAAAGAAATTTGAGATATCAAAAAAAGTACAAATCAAGTTAAAGAATACCGGATTGAAAGCAAAGAAAATAAAGCTAATTTTAAAGTCGCTGAAAGATATTTATTTGAGTTTGGTGAACTAAATAATGACACAATCGATAATAAAACTTACTATATTGACACGAATATAAATTTCAATAAAATAACACATCAAAATAACGAAGAAATAGGTGTCTCTAAGTCAGTAATAAAAGCTGAAAAATACTGAAATAATAGCAATTTTTCAATATTTGATGAGTACAAAAGAATTTGAAATCAATATCAATCATTGAGTAAAAATGAGCTACACTCATTCAGCGGAGAACAATGACAAAACTTAAACAATCTTAATTTGCATTCCGAAACAATTTCAACATTTTACAATAGCAACAGCGAACAAAAAAGATATGTTTTCGACTGACCTACTGAATACAGCTACAAGACAAATTCTATTCAAGATGGTTACAACTTCGACAAGAAAGGGCTTTTTATTCCTTACAATTTTAAAGGTGACTTAACAACAACATATAAATATATTTTTGACAATGGTGGTTTTGATAATAATGATAATTTAATTAAAATCTACATCAACAACACACAAAATGTCAAAAATAGAATTTTAGACCCAATTGATGGAATGATCAGTATGGATGTTGAACAAGATGTCCTTGAAGTAAGTGAATTAAAATATTCCTTCAGCGCAAATGATATCGAAACAATTATCAAAAACAACCCAATGAATATTGACTTTTTCAATAAATTTAGAATAAATAATGAACAAGAAAAAAATAATAATACCAATAGCTAGCTTGAGTGTAATAGCCAGTATAACCATACCAATAGTAACGGTATCATTAACGAAAAAGAATAAGAATAAAATTGAAGAAAAAGCTGAATATAAAATAAATCAGGATGAAATTTACCCTGTAATCAACAAAAATCAATTTTATGAATATGTAAGATATATTGATAACAAGGCAATATTCGACAAGTCAATAGTTAATGCAGTATTCAATTATGTCGTTGCAAACATGCAAACAAATGTTGATAAATTGGAATTTGACTATCATTTTATAGACGATGGTGAACTAGAATTGAAATTTATCGCTTATAATGCAAATCAGATTTTTACAAAATCATATAAATTAAGCACAAAATTAAATTTAGAGGAACAGTAATGTTTCTCTTTTTTTTAGAAAATACACAATGTTTTAAATAATTTTCTAAGTTATAATATTGTTATGAAAATAGAAAATATTAAATTGATATTTATTGATTTAGACGGTACAAGTTTAGATTATAAACGCAAACTTTTAAGTAAAAAAAATCTGGAAATTATTGAAAAATGTCGTCAAAATGGAATTAGAGTAATAGTTTCAACAGGCAGAGGGCTAAACCAAAAAACAAAAGACATATTAAATCAAATAAATGACCCTTCGAACATTATTGCTTGAAACGGAGCCAAAGTTCTTATGGACGGTAAAGAAGTTTTTTCATCTTCAATTCCAACACAAATAATAAAACAAATATCAATTTTAATTAAAAAATATAAAGTAACAACAATCGTGAATTCTGACTTTAAAAATAGCACATATACTAATTCAATGATGATAAAGTTATTGACTAAATTGAAAGGCGGAATGGCAAAGCCGATTGAAAGTTTTACATATAATTTTGAAATCTTTAAATTTATTTTTATACCTAAAAATAAAAAATTATTCCTAAAATTTAAAAATGAGTTAACCAGTAAGTTTGGTGACCAGTTAAACATCCTTAACGCACGTAGCTATTCAACTTTTATTGAAGTTACTAACATAAACGCATCAAAAGGATTGGGAGAGGTTTTATTCAGCAAGTTAAATAATATTTCACCTGAAAATTGTGTTCATATTGGCGATACTATGAATGACTCCACAACTGTTGGCAAAGTAAAACATGTGATCGCAATGAAAAATGCGAGTGCTGAATTTAAAAAAATGGCAAATTTTATTAGTCCATATGACTACAAAAATGGTGGTTTAGCAAAAACAATAAATCACTTTATCCTAAACAAAAAATAGAGAATTAATTTTCTCTATTTTTTGTTAAAACACCTACACATTCAATATGGTGTGTTTGACTAAACATATCGCATGGTCTTAAATATTCCAACTTGTAACCGTTGCGTTGTAGCATATCAATATCACGACACATTGTGTGGACATTGCATGATATATAACCGATTTTTTCTGGTTTATATTTTATTACAGAGTTAAAAAACTCTGTGCCCATTCCCGAGCGCGGTGGGTCAACAATCAGTATGTTGGCGTCATTTATTTTAAAAATATTTTTATTAACATCGCCAGCATAAAACACTGAGTTAGTTATATTATTAATATTTGCGTTTTGCTCGGCATTTTGTACTGCTTCAGGAATAATTTCAAGACCATATACTTTTTTTACTAACGGAGCAATTGTTAAAGCAATTGTTCCTACACCACTGTAAGCGTCAATAACTACATCTTCTTTATTCAGATTCAAATTGTCTATTAACAACTTGTAAAGATTGTATGTTTGACTTGAATTTATTTGGAAAAAACTATTCCAGTTTATATTAACAACAAGATTTCCGATCTTGTCTTTTATTCCAGTTTTGTTATTTAATAAAGAAATTGATCTGTCTTTTTTCTTTGATTTAATGTTAAGAATGATATTGACTAAATTAGGAAATTTTGCAAGAAAACTGGCTAAAAAGTCTTCGCTTAATTTTACAAAATGATTAGTGTTTATAATCACAATAAACTCGTCATATGATTCTGAATATCTAAAGGTAAAACTATCAATATATCGAATATTTTCAATAAATTCATTGAAATTATTGATATTTTTCTCTAGTCACTTAATCATAGTATTAATATTTTTGTGAGCCAAATCATAATTTGTTTGTTGAATAATATTGTGTGTATTTTTTTCATATAAACCAAAAATTACCTGACCGTTAGATTCACTCACAAATACTGTGATTTTATTGCGATAATTTCATTCATTTTTACTTTTTAGTATCGGTAAAACATTGTCAAAATGAATATTACGCCCGAATAAATATTTAACAAACTCTTCTTTAAATTTCAATTGATCTTCATAGGATAGCATCGCAATTGCTGTAGAGCCAGATTCCATTAATTGTTCGTTTGGAACATTAATTCTTTGCGGCGAAATTTTGTGTCTTTTTAAGACTTTGGCAAAAGCAAACTTGTTATTTGCTTTTTTGATAACTATGTCTGCAATTTCGCCAACTAATAAATTTTCGACAAATAAAGGATAGTCGTCTATTTTTACGACTCCCATACCTTCATATGATAAATTTATTGCTTCTACATTATTAATGGTTTGGTTTTTATTAAATTTCATATGCTAATTATATAAAAAAAGACGAATAATCGTCTTTAGGTTGATTAACATATAAATAAGTAAAATAAATAAGCATCACGCATAAGGCTTATTCAATTATTTGATTGAAGGGAGCAATATACTCTTAAGCAACGAATCCTGTGGAGTTCGTAATCGTTCACATTGGGAACGCATCGATATCATTATATACTAAAGCTAGATATTAAGAAACTATTTTTAATATATATCAATTAAAATTTTTAATCGCTTTTAGCAAATTAAAACTTAAATTGAAACTAACAAAATTATCTAATGGTTGTCAATCGATTTTATAAAATCACCAATCTTTTTCAAATTATAAAAATCATCATAACTGTATATATAATCAGGTTTCACACCGTGTTCACTGATTGGTAAATCACTTATAGAATTAATATTACTTTTTGGACCCGTTCAGGCATCTGGCCCTGAAATATCGACATTTGTGCCATCTGGCAAAATAGTCGGTAAAACAGCAAACATACCGCCGCCACTTTTTTGACCAATAATTTTAGCCATTCCAGTTTGTTTAACTATATGCGCAAATAAATTTGCAGCACTAAATGTATTAATTCCTGTTAAAAGATACCAATGATATTGATTGTAACCATCTTCTGAATTATATTTACCATCTGAATTAGTATCAATACCTATTTCAATATCTGAGTATGTTTTAGTCATGCGATCTTGCACAAATAAGCTATATGGTTTCTTTGTTAAAAAACCAACAACTTTTTCTAAAGCAGCGGAACTACCACCGCCATTTTGTGAAATATCAATAACAATATTTTTAACTTTACCTTCTCTATCAACTCTTTGAATTTTAGCTATTGCCGCTTTCATCAATTCGTACGAGTCATATAAATATGAATCGCTACGTGCAATTTCTTCATTAGTTCCTGATAAAAACGAATCAATTCTTATTCTCGCAACATCATTCTCAACTACAACAATGTTTTTTGGTTCTTCTTGTTCTCTTAATTTTGTAAGCTTGTCAAGCACTTGCATATATTTTTGTCATTTTCGAGAAAGAGCTCTACCATCTTTTTGATTTAAATTTGTGTTACTTGGTGCTGCGTAGCCTTTTGTGATAATTCTTGAATGTAATTCATTTAAGTACTTATATCATAACTGTTGATAGGCACCTGTGTATACTGAATATTTTTTATCAATTATTTTGTCGTATAAGCCTACAGAATGTGTAAATTCATCAAAACTTGTTGAATTGTATTTTTTATATAATTCACTTGATAAGCCATAGAAATTATCAAATAATAATGCTAAAAAATTATAATTATTTAGGCGTTGTTGATCATTGACTTCGAGTTTGCTTTGATTGTAAAATTTTTCATATTCAACATTATCAGCATCATGTGAAATATTATAATCTATCCCCACTAGTGAAACACCATTGTACTGAAGATTATAATAATTTTGCGACATAAATAATAAATTGAATAAACTTAAAGGCATATAGATATTTTTGTTTTTAGCAAAAATCTTCATATTGTATTTTCCTAAATCAATATAAGGTAAAAGCTCATCTTTTGGGCGTAGAGATTTTGTTGAAAAGTTCAAAAAATGTATGTACTTATTATAATCATATGAAACAGAAGATTTTGCCAATTCAAAAGCTTCGCTTCCAGAATAAATAATCACGTCTTGACCTAAAGCAAATTCAATTACATCTCCATCATTTTTTTCAATTATCCCTTTATCGTCAACAACATCAATTTGAGATATTTTTTCTAAGTCAAAATAACCATTTAATTTTTTGATTACTTCATTAACATTGATATAAGTATCTTTATTTTGTTTATTTTTGAAAATATTTATATTTTGGTCGGCAATGACATAATTGTTGCTAATGTTACTAAAGCTAGCATTAGCAACAAAATCTAATTCATCTGGAACATCTTCGGATACAAAAATATCTCTGTGAATTAGTCTTAAACACGCAACAGAGGCAATTGGAGCTAAAGATGTAGCGGCAATTAATGGCATAAATTTCAATGTTGATTTAAATTTCATAGTTAAATTGTAAAATAAAAAATCAATAATCGCAATAATAAAAGCGATTATTGATTATTTTTAATTAGCTTGTGCAAAATATCATGATCTGCAAAGTTTTCATAATTCACGAAGTAGTCGACATCAACTCCATCTTCAGTGTATGGTAAATCCTTGATAGATTTGATTGATTTGTTTGTACCACCGGTTCAACCATTGACGCTAGAAATATCAACATTTGTCCCGTCAGGTAAAACTGTCGGAAACACTGAAAACATTCCGCCACCACTTTTTTGACCAATTATTGTGGCTATTTTCATCTCTTTAGCAGCATGTGTTAAAAGATTTGCGGCACTAAATGTATTAATTCCAACCAAAATGTATCATTTGTAATTTGTGAAACCATCTCGTGAATCAACAACACCGTCCCCATTAGTATCTACTTTGTAACTAAGTTCTTTATATTCACCTGTTTGTCGATTTTGTATGAATAAATTCAATGTTTGATTGCTTAAAAAACCTAAAACTTTTTGTAGAGCATCAGTGCTACCACCGCCATTTAATGAAATGTCTAAAATAATGTTTTTTACTTTTCCGTGCGGATCGTCACTTTTAATACGATTTAGAGCTGCTCGCATTTTTAAATATGTATCAAATCTTCAAGCATCCGGCAATCGTTTTTGTTTTTCAGTAGCTGAGACAAACTCGTCTAGAACAATTCTAGCCGTATCCCCGTGCACGTGTGTTATTTTATTATTTAAATTGTATATACCATTGCGATCTCTAGTGATAGATTTTTCCCTATAAGATACCAATTCATCTTTTTTTACTGCATGTTTATTGCTTTTAGCCGACAATTCACGTCCGTCAAAATTAAAGTAGTCGGCAATTTGTCCATCATAAATGTCATAGTATGATTTAGAAATCAATCTTGAATGTAGATCGTCTAGGTATTTATATCATAATTTTTCATAGGCACCTTTGTAAACATTCACATTGGTGCTTAATAATTTTTGTTTTAAATTTGTTTTAATTGAAAATTCATCAAAATTATTGACATTGTTTTTTTGATAAAAACGTTTTGCCAGTCCGTAATAATGATCAAACAATAATCTTAAATAGTTGTAATTATTTATCCTGCTTTGCACAGTTGGTTCATGAGTATTGCTTGATGTATAGAAAGAGTATAAAAGTCCTGGATTTGAACGACTTGTATTATAACTTGCTCCAACAAATCTATCGTTATTGTAATACACGTTATAGTACGAACCACTTAGAAACATTAAATTAAATACTGAAACTGGTAGATATACATTTCCGTTATCAACAATGACATCAACGTTGTATTTTGACAAGTCAATTGTAGTGCTTGGCTTTGTTTTGTGTGTTTCAATACCTTCATATTTGATTGAATCATCGCCAAAAGAATTGCCATTAAACGGAGCAATCTCAAAAGCATTTTGTGAGTCAAAAGTCACTGTATCATATTCTTCATCAAAAATTAGTCTGTTAGTGTTGTTGATTTTAAATGTAATGTTTTTTGAATCTTGTGCTTCGATTTTAAAATAGTTAGTGTTATTGTTGGCTATTATTCTATTGACAAAATCATTAACATTAATATAGTCGTCGCCGGTTGAAATATGACTGTAAGTGTCAAATAAAATCTTTGGATTAGATTGAGAATCTAAGTCTCTAAACTCTTTTTCACCATTATTTATTAATCTTGACCGAATTGTTTCGTCAGTATAAACATAGATAGGAGCAGGTGGTTGCGTACTTCTTTTTGACCTAGAGTTGGCAGTTTTTGTATTGCCATTTTTAGCATTTGTGTCTTGATGTGAAGTTTCTTCAATGTTGTCAGAAACATTTTGCTCTGCTATATTGTTATTGACATTATCAACACGTTGTGGTTTATCATTAGCGTCTTGATTTGTATTATTGGTGGGAACGTCATTATTTTTATCGCCGTTTGATTTTGGTGAAACAATTCCTTGAAGGCATGATGCACCTAAAAACGGAATAGATCCGATTGCACTAAGCGACATAACTAAATTAATTTTTTTTAATCTTTTCATTTCTCTATTTTAATGCTTTTCTATTAATACAAAAATAATTTAATTATGCTAACAAAAAAAGCATCTAGTAAGAGATGCTGTGATTTTTATATATCATTGGTGAAATTATTTTATAAGTAAAGAAAATAATAAACATATTTCCCCATATTTTAACAGGACTAATGATTATGTGTTGGAACATGTAGACAAAGATTGAAGATGAACTACCTGCACCAATTGATTCTTTTTCGGCCAGTGCTAAAATTGGAACATTAAATAATTCAATTAATGCCGAAAACACAACAATAGGAACAATTATGATATATAGCGAAGATTTAAGCTTAAATCTAGTAATAAAGATGAATAAAATCATCGCAAAATAACCTGATAACATCAACGCCAGTAAAACTCATCTATTAGGAATTATTCCGTTTTCAATTGTTTGATTATTTATTTTAAAGCCTATTAAGTAAATAACAACCATCGAAACAATTGACAATATCGATAAACACACAATCATGTTAACATTTAGCAATTTAGAGTTAACTTTTTTAGAATTATCGTTTTGTTTTAATTTAAAAAATAGTTTAATGATTCGGTTTTCTAAAAGTTTTATTTTTTTCGCATTTTTATCCGGCTCTATTTGTAATCTTTCTATTCTTTTAAACAAGGTTTTAATAGTTTCTTCGTGTAAACTTCTTTGGAATCGACCACCAAAAATAAATCTGATTAGTCTCATAAATAATAAACCAATTATTCCAGGGATGATGCCATCTAAAACGGCTGCTAATAAAAATAGCGGATTAAAATAAGTCGGCACAAACATAAATGATATTAAGTCGGAAGTGGCACCGACAAAGGCACCGACAAAAGGACCAAAAATAAATCCTGTAATTTTAATCGGCAAACCTATGATACTTATCTTATACGAAGGCAACGAAATCAATGGCATTAGCTGAAAGACAATTAAAAAAAACGCAACTGAAATTGCTATCAAAATACCGATGAATGTAATCTTGCGAATCGATCAACGAGAAAATGTTTTGAAATCTTTGTCACCGTCATAATTTTGCATGATTTTATTATACATTTATAATTGAATCATTATTTAAAAAATTAAAATAATAAAGGCAAAAATTATATGTGCAAAATTTATAGTGTTAAAATATTCATATACTAGTAAAGGAGAATTATGTTATTTGAAAAAATAAACCAAAATAGAAACAAAGATGTTTTATTAAAAGCAACTTTTAAAGAAGATAAAAAAATCGAACATTTAATTGAAAAAAACCAAGCAATAACTGAGTTTTTAAATGATAATGTGGCTTATGTTTATTTAGGCGAAAAAGATAAATTATCTTTCACATCGTTAGTTAAATTTTTCGGTAAATTATCAATCAATTTAGCACGTAGTTACCAATTTGACGTTGATTCATTCACAACCCCAAATTTAGACGCTGCTAAAGTTATGGAAGCATTCATTCGTGGTCAATATTTTGAAAAAGCAAAACTGTTTAACTTAAAAACAGACAGAAACGACAATGAACTTGTTTTAGAAGCTTTCAAAAAAGATGTTGATAAAGAATTGGAAGCTAAAGTTAAAAAAGCTTTAATTTTAGCAAAAGCAACAAACTACGCACGTGACTTACAAGTTACACCTCCAAACGTGCTAAATTCAGAAGTTTTAGCTCAAAAAATCGCCGATGATTTCAAAGAATATGAAAACTTAAAAGTTAGCGTTTTAAACAAAAAACAAATCGAAGAATTAGGAATGGGCTTATTATTATCAGTTAATCGTGGTTCAATGTATGAAGCTCGTGTGGTTGTAATTGAATACAACGGAGATCCTGAATCAAAAGAAAAAACTGTATTAGTTGGTAAAGGAATCACATTTGATGCTGGTGGATACTCATTAAAACCATCACGTTCAATGTTAGGCATGAAATATGACATGTCAGGTTCTGTAATTGTTGCTTCAACTCTAAAAGCAATTGCTCAACTAAAACCTAAGAAAAATTTTGCTGCCGTTATGGCTATCACTGACAACCGTGTTAATGGTGATGCGTCATTACCTGATTCAGTTTGAAAATCAATGAATGGTAAAAGCGTTGAAATTAACAACACTGATGCTGAAGGTCGTTTAGTATTAGCTGACGGAATTACATACGCAGTTAGAAACTTAAAAGCGACTCGTATTATTGATGTTGCGACTTTAACCGGTGCAATCGTTGTTGCTCTAGGACACACCTATTCAGGTGTTTGAGCAACTAGCGATAAAGCATGAGAAGATCTTTCACAAGCTGCCAAAAATGCAAACGAACTTGTTTGAAGAATGCCATTTGATGAAGCATTTAGTCAAAACATTAAAAAATCTGTTGTTGCTGACTTAAAAAACACTGATTTATCAGGTAACGCTGGTTCATGTTCAGCGGCTATGTTCTTAAAAGAATTTACCGAAGATGTAGAATACATTCACATCGATATTGCTGGTACCGCAGACATTAACGAAGTTCCACAAGGACCAATGGTTAAAACATTAACCGAATTAGCTTTAATCAAATAATATAAACTCGCAAATGCGAGTTTTTTACATATTTTTGATAAATTTTTTTGAGCCTTGCTTATGTATATTTTACTTTTAGGCCTTAATTTTTGACTTTTTGTTTTGATTTAGAGTACTTTTTAATTTCACAAAGAAAATTAAGTTAAATAGGAAAATACGGTCAGTTTTTTTTATAATAATAGACATGAATAGAGGAAATATAAAAGGGTGATTAGAAGTAATCACAGGTCCGATGTTTTCGGGCAAAACAGAAGAATTATTAAAACGTGTCAATACTTTAAAATGAGCAGACGTAAAGACGTTGGTAATTAAACCATCTTTTGACAATCGTTTTAGTGAAAGTGAACTTATTTCACGTACAGGAGCAAGACTTAGTTCGCAAAATGTTACAAGTTCAAAAGAAATACTAAAATTATGAAATAAAGAATACAGAGCAGTTGCTATAGATGAAATGAACTTTTTCGATGAAGATTTACCTATGGTTATTGAAGAATTATTATGCAATGATGTTAATGTATTAGTATCGGGGTTAGATTTAGATTTCTTAAGAAAACCATTCGGCATCACTCCACATATTATTGCCATTGCCGACGAGGTATCAAAATTAAAAGCTGTTTGCGTTAAATGTAAAGCTCCTGCGGGATTTTCATTTCGTAAAATAAAATCGCAAGACTTAAATGTCTTAGGCGATTCAGAATACGAAGCACGTTGCAGACTTTGTCACATCGAAGGTGAAAAAGAAAAACTATCAAATTTATAGCTTAGATTATTTAAATTTCTATAATTTAATCAGTAATTTATATAAATTAAAATCAAGAAAATAGATCCCTATTTTCTTGATTTTCTTTAATTAAATATTTCTACCTGTTCCGTCTTTTTGTAAGCCTAGAATGGCTAAAATAATATCAACAATGTACATAATACCAAAAAGTCCACCAGTTAATAATTTTAACAACCCTAATCAGAAGCGTCCGGCGTAAAATCTATCTGCTCCTAGGTACCCAAAAAATATTGCTAATAAAATAAGTAAAAGTCTGCTTTTTTTCATTTTTCCCTCTCTATTTTTTTTACACATAAATTATAGACTTTTGAAAAAAAAAAAAAAAAAAAATAGCTTTCGCTATTTCTATGAAATAAAAAACAAAAGTTCCTAGGGTAAATAAAAAACAAAAGTTCCAATTTTTAATAAAGTATTAACGTAATGAAAAAAAGCAATTACGAAATTAACAAGAGATATCAATTGGAGTATATAAA